>NZ_JBFUIA010000027.1:0-100323 GCF_056402115.1 Mucilaginibacter sp. P4_C11
CTGCTGTGAATGCAAAGTCAGCATTGCCTAAATCTCTTTTCGGACCACCTGTGAAATCCGCATTACCTAAATCTCTTTTTGGGCCACCTGTGAATGCAAAGTCAGCATTGCCTAAATCTCTTTTCGGACCGCCTGTGAAATCWGCGTTACCTAAATCTCTTTTYGGACCRCCTGTGAAAGCAAAATCAGCGTTACCTAAATCTCTTTTYGGACCTCCTGTGAAATCTGCRTTACCTAAATCTCTTTTTGGACCGCCTGTAAAAGCTGTTTGATTAGACAATATATCTGTTTTTTTATCTGCATTTACAAATGATGTAAGGATAGTACTCAATGCTAATGCTGCTATGATTGATTGTTTTTTCATGATTTTTATTTGAAGGAAGGGGATRTAATATTTTATTAGTTTTTAGATGCTATCGATGTATGTAATTAGTCGGCCTGGCCTAAATCTTTTCTGAAACCAGAGGTTGAAGGCGCAAGGGCTACGGCCTCTGGCGTTGCCGATTTTTTAACAGTAGTTTGCGATGATAAAATGCCGGTTGCAGCTGTTAAGCTCACAATGGTTATGATGATAAATTTTTTCATGTCGTTTTTAATTTTTTGAGTTTTTTTAATGTTTTTATTGATCATTTGAAATTTCAGTCGGCATTACCAAGGTCCCGGCGTGCGCTGTTTTCGTAAGAGTGCAGCGAAGCTGTTTCATGAGTTACAGTTTCCTTTTTACAAGAAAAGATTCCTCCGGTGAATAAAACTGCCAAGGTGATAGTGATAAATTTTTTCATGATCTTTTATATTTTTTGTACTTGCTATAATCTAATTCCGAATGCCTGTTTTGCTGTCCTGATAATCAGTCAGCATTTGCCAGGTCTTTTTTAAAGCCCGAATCAACCTTTGTAAAACCTGCGGCCTGTGGCTGCTCAGCTTTTTTTTGTGATATCAAAACCGCTGATGATAAAACTCCTGTGCTTGCTACAAGCAATGTTAAGAGTGTCAATTTTTTCATATTTATAAATATTTTATATTAAAATTTTATTGTTTTAAGTATTAATTAACCATATAGATCCAACAATTAGTAAAGGCTTTTTTTGATAGCCTGTAAAAAATCTTTAGCTATATTTTATCCTTTTTCTTTTGGCAACATTTTGCAATACTTTTAAAAGTCCTTGCATTTTTGCCTTCATTTTTACATATTTTATAAAAATAAATTATTAAATTTAAACACGATAACCTACAGTTATCAATAAAGCAACTTTATACTTTATCAATTATATTTAAGCAACAGGTAGCGTATTAATATCCATATAACGTTTTTCAATATTTTTCACTGCCAAAAAGCAGCATGAAGCACAATTTTTATGCTTAAAAATACTATTAAACGCACATCACAATACAAATTAATCAACTGTATATCAATCAATTAACAAGGCAAATATAGATATGTTTTTTAATTTCCAAGAAAAATCCATAAAATAATTATCAACATCTTTTTCTTTAGGATTACTGATATATTTCAGCATAATTTATAACTTTCACTTTAAATACATCGTAACAGCGCTTTAATGAAAAGAACCATCGTATTTCTTTTATATTTTTTTACCGCATTTGCCTTATACGCAAAGGATCTTGATGGGGATGCAAAGGCGGATACCAGCGAAATTATCCGCATAAATAAACAGGCGCTGGCCAATCGCTTAACCGATCCGGAGCAGACGGTTATTGATGCTACAAAGGCTATGGACCTGGCCCGCAAATTAAATTACAACAATGGCATAGCCGAGGCATACCGTGTTTTGGGCCTGGCCAATTATTATCTGGACCAACCTGAAAAATCATTCGAAAATTATTTAAGTGCCGCCACTTTTTTTGCCAAAGCCGGCAACCTGGGCGGTGAAGCCAAGGTGTACAATAACATGGGCAACCTGTACCGCGATCATGACGCCAATAAATCGCTCGATTATTTTTTTAAATCCCTGGCCATTGCCAACAAAATAAACAATGTAGATTTAATTGCTTCATTAAACCTCAATTTAGGTAACGTTTATACCCGCAAAAACAGCTACAGCCAGGCACTAAAATATTACAACAACAGCCAGGCAATTTTCAAGTCGCTGAAAGATTCGGTAAACCTGGTACAATGCGCTCAGAATATTGGCGTGGTTTATTTTAAACTTGGGCAATTTGATAAGGCACTGGCCATGTTGCTGGAGGCCAACGCAAACGCTAAACGACAGGATTTGAACGAATCAATTGCCAGTATTGATTTAACGCTGGCATCGCTGTACATGAACCAGAAAAAATTTGATGAAGCCGAGAAAATAGTAAACGAGGGCATAAATTATACCCGGCTGGTAAAAGACCCAAAACTGGAGTACGACTATAAACATACCAGTTACGAGTTGGAATATAACCGTAAAGATTACGCCAAGGCCATGTTTTACCTGCGTGAAATATATAAAGTTGATAGCGCCACTTTTAAAACCAATACATCGGTGCAAATGAAACTGATTGAGGCCACCAGAAAGCAGGAGGAACAGGTAAAGGAGAACGAACGGATTGCCGAACGGCAGGCATACGACCGTACAAAATTTTGGGCCGTAACCATTGTTGCCGGCCTTTTACTGGTTGTTATTGGCTTGCTTTTTGGCAACGTAAAACGAAAAGCCAAAACAAATGCCCAGCTTACCCTGCTTAACGGCGAAGTATCCCGGCAGAAGGATAACCTGGACCGTATAAACCATCACCTTGAAGAGATTATTGACGAGCGCACGAAAGACCTTCAAATTAAAAACCGAAAGCTCTCCGAACATTCATCTTACCTATCGCACCAGATTCGTGGGCCAATAGCAACCTTGCGCGGATTGATTAACCTGGAAAGAGAAGGCCTTGTTGACGAAAAGGAATGTATAACTATGATGGATAAATGTGTATCGGAAATTGACGAAAAGATCATCGAGATGAGCGATATGCTGCACGGGCCGGCAAGGACCTGATAAGTCAAAATTAAAAATTCAAAAGTCAAAACTAAACCTCGCGCCGGTAAATCGGAGTAGGCTATGTAAAATCAAAACGGAATTTACCTTCAGCCGCATTATAAATGCTACGCTGACGTAGCTTCAAATTGTACCCTCCCCCATCCTCAAATAAAAAGGGCTGCGTTAATTAAAATTAAAAGCCATGGGCAGTGTACTGTGTATCTGGGCTTCAAAAAGCCCCAGGTAAATACAATACCACGATATCATTTGTAGTATAAGCAACTGGCGATGCCTTTTGTAACCTTGCGTTTCAAAAGCAATGGTATCATTGCCAGCAGTAACAAAAAACCTTACTTCGCCCTTGCTGGGCTTAAAGGTTGACCTTAACATATCAAATGCTTTAACTTTTAGCTTGCTGTTCGGATCATGAATGGTGCCGTCTTTTAAAGCTTCGTTTTTTGAAATGGATATCAGGTAGTTGGACATAACAGTATATTGTTTTTCAGGGTAAAAAACAGGCAACAATTTTTACTCCAAAAACCTAAATAACAAAGCGGTATAAACCTTTTATGTTTATACCGCTTATAAATTTTACAAAAGTTTCCTTTAGTTAAATATAATTAATCAATATTTAACATCTAAAAAACTCTTTATGAGCAAAGTGTAGCAATTACTGTATGATAAACCCAGATGTGTTAGGTTTACAACACATCTATTAAATTATACCGCCACTGCGCTTTTATTGCGCAATTCTTCATAAAGTAAAATTACCTTACGCTGCAGGTTGGCAATTTCCGCTTCACGATCAACAAGTTTTTTCTGAGCTACACTCAGGTTTGATGGAGTCAGGTCAATTTCTTCAGCATCAAGTGCAAGCAGGTTCACCACATTCAGTTCAAATATATTTGCAATTTGTTCAAGTCGCGATAAGTTGATATCCGTGACACCTGTTTCAATTTTTGAAAACGCCGGGATAGAAATACCTAACCGGTTTGCTACGTCTTCCTGGCTCCAGCCATGTTGGTGGCGTAGGGTACGAATGTTTTTGCCGACAAACTTATTTGTCTTCTTTTTTGTAATCTCGCTCATTTGTGGGGTATCAATAATAAATTAGTTCAAAAACATAACCAAACGTTATGCCATTGTTAATTTACCTTAAAATATGTGTCCGTCGCACACAATAGATTGGGGACGGGAGCAAGAATGGGGAAACAATTCCACAAAATGTGGGGTTAACTGTTAGTTTATATTGTTAATTATATACAGCTTAGCAAATTTAAGTAATAGTTGTTTTTGGCCAATTTCTTTAAAAAAGATGGTTGCTTTAACATCGGGCTTGTTACCTTCCAGGCTAAGCACTTTACCAAATCCAAAACGCTCGTGTTCAACCTCCATACCTACCTGCAGGTTTGTTGTATCGGATGGTTTAAAACCAGCCGACACCACATGGGCCTTTGCCAGTATCGATGTTGTTTTTATTGGTGCCGATGTTGCCGGCTTGGGTTTCGAAAATGCGTCGGCCTGCTTATTGCCACCGCCTGTCCAGGCCTTGCGCTCGTCGTCAAAAAACGGGTTATTACTGGTGGTGGTTTTGGCACTATAATCAAGTTCCAGGTATTTGGCATCTATTTCATCTAAAAAGCGGCTTGGTTCGCAGCTAATAAGCGTTCCAAACTTAAAACGAGATGTGGCATAGCTGATGGTGAGCTTTGATTCGGCGCGCGTTACAGCCACATAAAACAGGCGGCGTTCTTCCTCCAGATCACTGCGCGAGTTGAGCGACATTTGCGATGGAAAAAGGTTTTCCTCGAGCCCGACCACGTTCACCTGCGAAAACTCAAGTCCTTTTGATGAGTGTATAGTCATCAATGACACCGTGTCGGCATCCTTATCTTTATCCTTATCATCATTGGTAAGCAGGGCAATATCCTGCATGAAAACATCCAGACCTTTCTCCTCGATGTCTTCACGTTCACTAAACTCCTTGATCCCATTCAACAGCTCCTGGATATTTTCGTAACGGTTAAGACCCTCTACGGATTTATCCTCATAGAGGTCTTTTAAAAGCCCTGAGTGCTGCGCAATATACAAGGCCGACTCATAAGCCGATTTGGTTTTAGCCAGCACCTGGAAGCTTTGAATCATGGTTGCAAAGGCAGCCAGGGTTGATGGTGGTTTACCATCATAATATTTAGCTGGTTCGGCAATTACCTCCCAGGGAGTTACCTGGTGAGCATCGGCACTTACAATTATCCTATCAACACTGGTATCGCCTATGCCGCGTTTGGGGTAGTTGATAACACGTTTTAGCGCTTCCTCATCATTGGGGTTAAACGTAAGGCGGAAATAGGAAATTAAATCCTTGATCTCTTTTCGCTGATAGAATGACAAGCCCCCATAAATTTTATACGGAATACCCAGCTTACGCAGGGCCTCCTCCATCGAACGGGACTGGGCGTTTGTACGATACAGAATGGCAAAGTTATTCCAGTTTTTGCCCAGGCGGCTCCTGTCTTCCATAATCGACTCGGCCACCATCTTCCCCTCTTCATTATCGCTAAAGGCACGCATGATCTTTATTTTATCGCCGGCTTCCTTCTCGCTAAAAACATTCTTTTTAAGCTGCTCCTTGTTATTGCTGATGATACTGTTGGCAACATTAACAATATTTTGGGTCGACCGGTAGTTTTGCTCCAGCTTAAACACCTTCAAATCAGGGTAATCCTTTTCAAAATTCAGGATGTTTTGAATATTTGCACCACGGAAAGCGTAAATACTTTGCGCATCGTCACCCACAACACATAAATTCTCGTTAACAGCAGCCAGTTTTTTCACAATCAGGTACTGCGAAAAGTTGGTATCCTGGTACTCATCCACCATCAGGTATTTAAACTTATGCTGGTATTTATTCAACACATCCGGGTGCAGTTTAAGTAGTTCGTTGGTTTTGTACAGCAAATCGTCAAAATCCATGGCTCCGGCACGGAAGCACCGGGTAGCATACAGTTCGTAAATTTTACCCAACTGCCCACGCCCAGTAGCTGTATCGTCGGCCTGTATCTGCTCGTTTTTATTATACTCTCTGAAAGATATCAGGTTGTTTTTTGATGCCGAAATACGGTTAAGCACAAAGTTTACCGCGTACAGTTTATCATCAAGGTTAAGTTCCTTGATAATGGCACGCAATACGCTTTTACTATCGTCGGTATCGTAAATGGTAAAGTTGCTGGGGTAGCCGATCTTCCCGGCCTCCACGCGCAAAATTTTGGCAAATACCGAGTGAAAGGTACCCATCCAGATATTTTTGGCTTCGGGGCCAACCACATGCGTAATACGCTCGCGCATTTCGCGGGCAGCTTTGTTGGTAAATGTTAATACTAATATATTAAATGAGTCGACACCCTTACGAATAAGGTGCGCTACCCTGTAAGTGATCACCCTTGTTTTGCCCGATCCGGCACCGGCGATAATCATCACCGGTCCGTCGGTTTGTTCTACCGCTGCCCTTTGTTCGGGGTTTAAACCCTGTAAATAATCCAAAATTTTTTCCTCTTTTTCTTAAAGCAGCGAAATTAAGGTTTTGTGCCGAAAGGGGAAAGTAAGATTAGTATAGAAATACTAACAATGAGTTTGGGATGTGCAGATTTCAGATTACAAATGTGCAGATGTTGCCTGATGTGGTCTGAAACCGGAATTTTTAGAATTCATCGAATTGGTTGAATTTTAAAATTCTTTAATTCGTTAAATTCAGGTTCAGACAGCATTTACACATTTGTAATCTACACATCCATAATCAGTTAACTCGATTTTTTTATTTATTCCTCTTCATTATTAACTATATATTTAATACATTCGTGTAATACATCAGTTGAAGCAAAAAAGCAGCTTAATAAATTAAAAACGTTTCTATTTTTGATATTAAAATGACATTATAATATTCAAAAATAAAAACAATTAACCTAAAAGAAACTTATCTTAATAACAATTAAAACACTGCTACTATGGAAACCAGGGAGAAAGAAAAGAACGAAGCCACTAAAGAAATGCGCGACCCTAAAACTATTAAACAGGAAAAAATCGACGCAGCGAAAGTTATTGCCAAAAGGTACAAGAAAAAGCCTTTGCTGTAAACGCGCCACGCAAAAAGCCTGTTGAACTTAGCCCACCGGGCTTTTTGTGTTTATAATTTAACTTTGCTTACCCCTATTTTGGCGGATGATTATATCGCATAAGTAACCTTGGCAGCGACAATTTAAATTCTCCCCATCCTATTCAGCATCTTGCTAAACTTTATTTCCAGGTGGCACATGTATTCGCACGGGCTCTATCAGCATAAATAAAACAGCCGCACGTAGCAAAGCTGTTACCAATTGAATAACAAACCATTAGCCCGAATTACTAAATTTGAACAAAACCTTTTTTATGAGCCAGATAAACAAAGATGACATTAAACAAGAAGTTTTTGACCTGTACGATGATTATGCGCACAACCGGCTTAACCGACGCGATTTTGTGCAAAGGCTATCGCTTTATGCCGTTGGCGGCTTAACTGTACCCGCGCTGATGAGTTTCCTGATGCCCGATTACCAGGGCAATGTTCAAATTAAGCCTGATGATCCGCGCTTAACGTCGGGATACATCAATTATCCATCGCCAAAAGGTGGCGGAACAATCAAAGGATTGCTATCAAAACCGGCAGACGCTAAGAATAAATTGGGTGGAGTTATCGTAGTTCATGAAAACCGTGGCCTTAACCCTTATATTGAAGATGTAGGCCGAAGAGCCGCCCTGGCAGGCTTTATTTCACTGGCGCCCGATGCACTTACGCCGCTGGGCGGCTATCCGGGTAATGACGATGCCGGCCGTGCCCTGCAAAGCAAACGCGATAAAGGCGAAATGGAAGAAGACTTTATAGCAGCTTACAATTACCTAAAAAACCATAAAGATTGTAATGGCAAAGTTGGCGTGGTAGGTTTTTGTTTCGGCGGCGGCATAGCCAATACCATGGCCGTACGTGTGCCCGATTTGGCAGCTGCCGTGCCTTTTTACGGTGCCCAGCCCGCGGTAACAGATGTACCTAAAATTAATGCACCGCTGATGCTGCATTATGCATCGCTGGATAACAGGATTACCGAAGGCTGGCCGTCCTATGAGGCGGCGCTAAAAGAGAATGGTAAAAAGTACCAGGCATTTATTTACCAAAACGTAAACCATGGCTTTCATAACGACACCACACCCCGGTATGATAAAGCCGCCGCCGAACTGGCCTGGAAACGTACGATTGATTTTTTTGGGGAGCAGTTGAAATAATGAAACCGTTTAAAAACTCATCCGCGCCTGTCTCCGCTGTTCGGTTTTCGATTATTGCTGCAGCAAATACTTTTAATGACATTAAAGCTTGACGGTACTATATTTTACTACCCGTAAAATCATCAATGCTCCATTTGTAACGGCCTATACCAGATAAAACCAATCCGGCGCCGGTAAAAACAAAAACGGGGTAATTAAACGGAGCTCCGATGCCTAAAAAAATAGCCATAGATAAGCCGAACGCAAGGGTCAGCAGCGCCGCTCCTAACGCTACCTGTTTAGTTTTATAACCTATTATAAGGCAAATGCCAAAAATAATTTCGGCGAGGGTGGCCAATGCTGCCATTACATTGGCCAAAGTACGGTTTAAAAAAGGTGTTAATGTATTGGTGTAATCAACAAAATGCTTCCAATCGCCCCAGGCTACTCCGGTTGATCCCTTTGGGCCCAATACGCCCAGCCTGTCCAACACCGGCAGTATAAATCCCAGTCCGAGCGCTATACGTAAAACTAATTGTGCTATTCCTGATGAGTTTTTCATTGATGATTGTTTGAAGCACCAAAGTTAAAAACTTATCCTTTCATTAACCGTTGGTTTAACTTGTAAAACCGCAAACTATAACCTACAACCATTTACTAAACCAATCCAGCGTCATTTTAAAATGTTCGGGCGTTGATGTATGAAAGAGCTTCGGCGTTACATCGCGACTAATTTTATCTGTAGCTTTTTTGGAGGCATAGGCCTGCATAGCCGATGCATAAGCAATGTTTGCGCCGGGCAATGGGCAATTAGGATCGTTCTCGGTACCAACAACCAACAACGCTCGTGGCGCCATCAGCCGAAGCATGGAAGGGCAGTCAAATTCGCCGGTAATATTGGGCAGTAATTTATCCCATACGGCTTTCACGTTGCGTTTATTTAAAACAGAATCGCCAAGGTCTTTAGCAGCTTGTAAATGCACCGACTGGATAGTCCTGGCACGCCCTTGCCATTTATCATTATCTAACGACCATTTAAAACTCTGTACCGAAATATCCAGCACAATTACCTTTATCCGCTTATCTGCCGATGCCGCAAGCCAGGTTTCCATACCGCCCATAGATATACCACCCATACCAATACGCTTTGCATCAACATCCGGCCTGCTCACCAGGTAATCCGTTACCCGCCACAAATCAAACGCGGTGTCGAATAAAAACGGGTGGGTTTGACGGGTTCTGTCCTTATTTTCCCAGGCGGCGGTGGCAGCTGCTACATACTCTGTTGAGCCATGCGCGCCGCCGGCAATGCGTTCGCCATGAAAACGGGCATCAATGGCCACGCCCATGATCCCGCGTTTGGCCAACTGATACAATATTTTTTTGTTATCCTCTTTGCGGCCGCCCGTGCCATGTAAAAAAATAACCGCCGGGCATGGCCCGGTTCCGGTAACCGGTTTGTAAATAAGCATGGGTACCCTTTCATTTTTTTCGCTGTAAATAAAACCATGCTCTATAATAACCGAATCTGTTTTGGTTACCTCAAACGCAGGATTTAACGGAACCCGCGGCCTTTCCAGCAGCTTTTTAAAATCGGCAGTCACCTTATCGGCAGGCAGATAATCTATTTGCTGCGCAAATGAAGCAAGTGAGCAAAACCACAACGCAACGGTTGGGTAAAGTATCCTGGTTTTAAACAACATAATGGAACAGATTTATGGGTACAATGTATAAAACATAGCGCTTAATATTTGTAACAATCCCATTAGATATTTATTTCAGGTATTGCAATCTTGCTCAAATGCGTTCGGCCCACGGCTGGTATTTCAGCCAGGCGCAGGCCTAACAGTGCAATTATCAATAACCAGCGCGGCAGCCCTTATTACAATACTTTATAAACCTGCCCTGTTTGGCTGCCCAGTACGCTTTTGAGGTAAGCCTGCGTTACCCGGTGCATGCTAACCGGGATATGACCATGAAAATATGGGAAATAGGCCGGCGATTCTTCTACCACATCGGGCGCCACAGCATTTATGCGTACGTTGTTTTCAAGCTCGACGGCTGCTCCGCGCACAAAACCGTTTATAGCGCCGTTCATCGCGCTTAAATTGGCCCCCAACACAATCGGATCCTCGGCCAATGAGCCCGATGTTAGCGTGAACGACCCTTTCGGGTTGATGTAGTGCTGGCCTATCAATACCAGGTTAACCTGTCCCATCAGTTTGCTGTTAACTCCTATCCTGAAATCGGCATCCTTCATGCTGCCCAACGGCCCAAAATGGCCATCACCACTTGCGCAAACCAGGGCATCAAACTTGCCTGCTTGTTTGTAAAAGTTTTCTATCGATTCGGGCGAAGAGATATCTACCTGCAGGTCGCCGCTTTTTGATCCGGCCTTTATCACTTCATTGTCCTTTTGTAATGCTTCGGTAATGTGTTTTCCAATTGTGCCGGTGGCACCAACAATAATTATTTTCATAGTTGCTCTCTTTTTTTCAACAATATTAAGCCAATACTCTACTTTTGTCAAGTAATGGCACAATTGTCAAGTATTGACAAATTTGTCACTAATGTTAAATACCAATATGTTAGCAGCAGAAATAAATAAAAAATATATCGACCCGGTTTGCGATTGCCCCATAACGGCAGCCATTGGCATTGTTGGCGGCAAGTGGAAACCCGTTATTATCTGGATTTTGATAACCGGACCCAGGCGCTTTGGCGAGTTACATAAAACAATACCCGGCATAGCGTTGAAAGTTTTATCGAGGCATTTAAAAGAACTGGAAGCCGATGGTATTATAACCCGGAAAGTATATGCCCAGGTACCACCGAAGGTAGAGTACACGCTTACCGAAAAAGGACAGTCGCTCAACGATGTTATGCAGCTACTGGCCGATTGGGGCCGCAAAAACATTGTGGTAGCGGGATAAACCCGGTGATGAAATTCGCACCATATTAAAGCCATATTTGTATAATAGTTGGCAGGATGTTAATGCAGCGAAAACTAAACTTACCTTTGAATCATCTCGCAAATAGCCGTAAAATGGAACAGTTAGCCGCTTTATTTACCCAAAAATTAGGAATGAATATCAATCATTTCGAAACGTTTTGTGCCCGGCTCAAAACAAAAAACTTAAGGAAAAAAGAACATTTGATCAGCGAGGGGGCGGTATGTGATTTTATTGGTTTTGTATCATCCGGAACACTCAGGTCATATGTAAGGAATGATGAAGAGGAATTTAACAATGATTTTTATTTTGATAATGATTTTGTAAGCGCCTATACCAGTTTTTTAACCCAAACAGCCACCAATTGCAATATAGAAGCCCTAACTGACTGCACCATCCATTATATCAGTTACCAAAAGCTAAATAACCTTATTGCGCAGGATAGCGCTTTTCTTAAGCTCAGCAAATATATTTCTGATACGTACTTCATCAGGAAATGTAAGCGGGAAACGTCGTTTTTAAAGTATTCGGCATCACAGCGGCTGGAAAGCCTGAATTCCCTTTATCCGGGGATAGAACAGCGGGTTTCGCAATACCATATCGCGTCTTATTTAGGTGTTAAACCCGAATCGCTCAGCCGCATCAAACTCTTAACATATATCAATAAATAAGATATGCTTTAAACTGAACTTCGTACTTCATTAATCAACATTGAAGTATGCCAATAATCAATTTAAAAATAAGCGGCCCCGAAGATCCCGCTTTAGCACAACGGCTTTCAGCCGAGATCAGCAGAATCACAAAAGATGTTTTGAACAAAAAACCTGAAGTTACGGCAGTCGCCGTATCGTTTGTTCCTGATTATCTCTGGTTTATCAATTCCATGTCCCTGGCCGAATTACAGGCAAAAAGCTTTCATCTCGACATCAAAATCACCGACTCATCCAACCTTAAAATTGATAAGGCCAATTATATTGATGCCGTACATATTGCTTTAACTACGCTTCTTGGCAATATCCACCCGGCAAGTTACACCGCCATCCAGGAAATGAAAGCAGATGCATATGGCTACAACGGCACAACTATGGAGTATAACTACATCACTAATCAAACAAAACCTAACATAGTTAGCCCTGGCGTTTAGCGCCGTATTAGTATCACATTCATCTGTATTTGTCACCTTCATAAATCTTATAAAATCACCCGGAATGAAAACCATAAAACTCATCTCGATAATACTATTGATAACCGTACAGCAATCACATGCTCAACGGGCCACAGCCAATAAAAAAGAAATAAGCACCATTATAAACACCTACATAAAAAGCGTAATTGAAAAGGATTCCACAGCATTTTACAATTTGTTCAACGATGGCCCTGTCACCTGGTGCGCCGCCCTTAAAGACGGGTCGCAGGCCAAAGAAATAGAGCGGAGGGGAGCAAAAAAGGCAGGCAGTAATTATTTTTCGGGAAGCTACAAAGGCTTTTTCAGATCATTATTCAACTATAAAACAACCGAAGACAAGTTTGATAATATTCAAATTATTGACGATGGAACGGTTGCATCGGTAACTATGGATTATAGTTTTTGGGCCGATAATAAAATGACCAACTGGGGCAACAAATACCTGGGCCTGATAAAACGAGATGGAAAATGGAAGATCACCAGCGTTATCTATTCCCTGGAACTCATCGAATACTTTAAGCAGCCAGCACTAAAAGAACGACAAAAACTTACTGTGCCGGGTGCTGTACAATGAATTTTCAGCCGGGATGCTCACAGCATGAAGCTTACAGGTAATATCCCGGTTTGAAATTTAACTTTCAGTTGTAGCTGCAACGCCATATCTTATTGCCGCTGCAAGTATATCAAGGCTTATATCTTTTATCGTTTTAAACTTAATGCAATAACCGGTCACGCTGGCCTTGCCCAATGTTTTTCCATACGTTTGGGCTAAGTATGTTTTATCCTTAATGCCGAGGATATAAACAGAGATTCCGGTTGTGTTTGCGCTCAGGCCAATCTGATAAAACTCCCTGGTTTTGCCATCAGCATATTTTATGGTGTAAGATCCATAGCCTATGTTAGGATTTGAAACCGTTTTATTTTCACTGTCTTTACCATCAAGAAACCATAGTTTGCATCCCGGTAATACCTGAAGTATAAACTCATGCAACTCTTGCATTTCGCCACGTTTCGGTTCGGGCTGGCTGCCGATATACGTTTTGATTTGTTCTTGTATGTTCATATCAAATATTGAATTATGGGTTTATTAATTCAGCTTTTTTAAAGCTCGCTTTATTTTTGGTCATTCACCAATTCGCTTCTTTTACGTTTCTTCGAAAGTAACTTCCGCTTTGCTTTGGTTCACCATTCAAATTTCAAACTGGTAAAAACTACCAGCTTACAAGCCTTATATTTTTTAAAAAACTTTCGCTTATTCAAGCAGACTAAAAAAAGTTAAATAGCTTAAATTGCGTTAACAGATTTATCAAGCCGCTATAAACCAAATCTAAGCTTAACAGATGAAAAATCCCGAAAAAAATACAGAGTCATTTATTCACACAGTCATTCGCACCATTATTACTGCAACTATAATTGCTGTCATTTTGAATTGGTTGCACGTATTCCCATCCGGCGGAAAAAGTAAACTTGTGCTGTTTGAAATGATTTGGGCGGTAGTCTTTCTCATTGTTTTTGGCGGGCATTGGCTGGAGTTATTATTTATTAACCGCGTAAAATTCTCCTTACCCAAAAACATGACATCGTTGTATGTAATAAGAATTGTTTACTGGTTTGTATGCGCTGTGCCCCTATTTTTTGCAGCGAATTTAATTGCTGATTTATTTTCGGCTAAAACAGTGCAAATGGGTCGCTGGTGGATGTTTGGCTTTTTTTATATCGGCATTCAACTGCTGATGCATGCTATTATGCAGGTAAGGTTTAAAAAGAGTTTTTATAACGGTGTTTACTAACGGCTTTTATAATTACTGAACCGCCAACTAGCCCGGGGCGCTATATTCTGGCTAAATCACTAATATAGACACCTCCTGTCCTTGAGCCATACAGGCAAGTAAATTGAGCCGTAAAAGACATAGGCCTTAGGATATTAAGCAGATATTTGTATTGTTAAAAGATAAAATATCAGCTATGAAAAACATAACAAAAATAAACCTCGGCAACAATGGGCCGCTTGTTTCTAAACTCGGCTTAGGCTGCATGCGCATGTCGTCAGTTTGGGGCGGACCGGTTAATGACGAAAGCGAAAGTATTGCAACCATTCAAGCGGCATTAGATAACGGGATTAATTTCCTGAACACCGGCGATTTTTACGGCAGCGGCCATAACGAGCTGTTAGTAGGCAAAGCAATAAAAGGTCGAAGGGACGACGCGTTTATCAGTGTTAAATTTGGCGCTATTTTCTATAACGGCCAATGGATAGGGTTAGATCTGCGCCCTGCAGCTATCAAAAACTTCATCAACTATTCGTTAGTGCGTTTAGGTATCGATACCATCGACCTTTATCAGCCTTGCAGGCTTGACAACAGCGTTCCGGTAGAAGATGTGATAGGCACCGTTGCCGACATGATTAAAGAAGGCAAGGTGCGCTACCTTGGCGTTTCGGAAATAACTGCAGATCAGTTGCGCAAAGCCAACAGTGTACACCCGGTAACGGCGCTGGAAATAGGTTATTCATTAGCCGACCGCCAGATAGAAACCGACCTGCTGCCCGCAGCCAAAGAACTGGGCATTGGCATAGTAGCCTTTGCCAACACCGCCGAAGGCTTGTTTACCGGCGAAATGAAGGCACCACTTGCCGCCAATGATTACCACAATCACTTCTCGCGTTTCCAGGGAGATAACCTGGTAAAAAACCTGGAGAAGGTGGAGGTATTGAAAACAATGGCCAGGGAAAAAGGGGCCACCCCCACCCAATTGGCTATAGCCTGGGTGAATGTACAAGGCAATCACATTATGCCGTTGGTAAGCATGAGCCGCAGAACCCGCCTGCCAGAGAACATGCAAGCCATGGAGATTGAATTTACTCCGGCAGAAATGGATGCCCTTAATACCCAGTTTTCGCCGGGCGCTATACTTGGCGGTACATACCTGCAACGATAACATGGGCTGCTCATAAAGGAACTATTGAAATATCGAACACTGAATGTCCAATATCGAATAACGAAGAAAACACTTCGGTGTTGGACGTTCGACATTCAGTGTTCGATATTATTTTTTTGCTTAATAAGGTTTGCCATAAGCCCCGCCCGTTTTATATCTTTATATAATGACAAATCCAACCGAAATAATACCAGGCGTTCTCTTTTATTCCTACCTCTCTACCAGGCAAAAGCATCGGGTGGGATTTCTGTCGCACAACACCCTGGTGTTGCAGGTTTCCGGGCAATTTACTTTGGAAACCGCCGGCCAAAAAATCTCGATGAAGCGTGGCGAAATGTTGCTGATAGGCAAAAATCAGCTGGGCCAAATCACCAAAACCCCGCTGCCCGATGAAGATTATGAAACGATAGTGATTTCGCTTCAGGAAGAATTACTGCGAAAGATAGCCATGGAGGAACAGATAGACATACAGCATAAATACACCGGCCCTTCCAACATCCTTATCCCAGCAAACGATTTTCTGCAAGGATATTTTCAATCTGTAATACCCTATGTACGGAACCCGGCAGAAAAGTTGACTACTGAGTTGGGCATTTTAAAAGTAAATGAGGGTGTAAAGCTGCTGCTGCATATTATGCCCGAGCTTAGGAACTTTCTGTTCGACTTCTCAGAACCTTATAAGATCGACCTGCAAAAATTCATGCTCAGCAATTTTCATTTTAACCTTCCTGTCGAAAAATTTGCGCAACTCACCGGGCGAAGCCTCGCGGGGTTAAAACGCGATTTACAAAAAACATTTGGAATGGCGCCCCGTCATTGGCTACAGGAAAAAAGGCTGACGGAAGCCCGTCATCTCATAGAAACAAAAAACAAAAGGCCATCTGCCATTTATCTCGACCTTGGTTTTGAAAGCCTCTCCCACTTCTCGCATTCTTTTAAGAAAATGTTTGGCAAGGCGCCCACCGGGTAGCAGCAGTATCTGTTGCTTTTTATTTGATTACCAGGTTTTGCCCACTATTACTAATCTTTATTTTCAATTAAGGCGGGCCTTATCTCTATTGCAATGGGTGCTACCTCAATCAGTTCCAGCGATTTTACCATTTTCAATGTCCCGTTTTTATATTTCAAAAAATGTGGCGTTTTTAAATGGGCCTGGTAAGCCTCTTCATTCGCGTATATTTCAAAAACGGTAACCTTAGTGGGATTCGCCTTATCATAAACAGCCTGTAAAGCAAGCACTCCGGGCTCAACCCTTACCGCGTTTTTTGCATGCTCGGCAAGCGCCAATTTGTATTCATCCAGGTAGGCGGGATAAATTTCAATCCTGGCAATCCTTACCTTTCTTTCGCCCTGCTGCGCAGCTGCCGAATTTAAACCTACAGTGAGCATAATGCTTAAAATAAATAATACAAAAATTGAATGCGTTGTTTTCATATGATATGATTCTTCCAGGTGATACCTTATTCAGTTTCAGTCTGGCTAAGTTAGCAGGTTGCTCTTACGTAAAGTATATTTAACAGTTTCTTTCAACTAATGTGTTATACGAACACCAATTTGGCTAGGTTATCATGCCTTGCGGTCGCCGGATCCCGAAATTGTACGTTATCGATAGCAGGCTTGCAATAATTTTATGCATAACTGTAGCGTTTGGCGCGCAAGCTACGTTATATAATAATTAGTAGTTATTTAATAATTACCTTTATATTTATTAATCAATAAACTAAACTTATCATGAAGTTAATTTACAAGTGTATATGTATCATAGCTTGCCTGGCCATAATGAGTTGCCATAAAGATAAAAACACCGGCGACAGCGCCGCTAAGCAACTAACCTCAACTGATTCGGGCAGCACAACCTCGGTTAGTATGGGCCAAACCATTTCTTTAACCTTAGGCAATCCCGGCGATGGTGGCTACCAGTTTAATGACCCTAAATACAATACCGCGGTATTAACATTGGTGAGCCATCAGCAAAATGTAGGTGTACATGCTGGCTTGATTGGCGATTTTGGCAAAGACATCTGGACGTTTACCGCAAAAGGAAGCGGCACAACTACCCTCGAAGTAACCGCCCACCGCGGCAGTACCGAGATTATATCGATGTTCTCAAACCAAATTGTCGTAAAATAAAATCCATTATAACAATAATGGCGGCGCATAATTACTGCCGTTTATAGTTTGTATGAGTCGCCATTATCAGGACTACTGGCTTTACGCAACTATAATTGAAACAGCGGATGCGGCACTAAAGGCCTGCGGTTGAGCATCCTGAATTTCAATGGGGATACCCCAGCTGCCTTGCGAAAAAAACGAATAAAATAGGCATAATCCGAATAACCCAATTCATGGGCTATTTGCTTTACACCGGCGTCGCTGTAAAATAACAGGCGCTTTGCTTCGCTGAATATTTCCTGCCGAATTAAATCGCTCACTGTTGAACCGGTAACTTTTTTTACTGCTTCATTTAAATAACCCGGCGAAACATTAAGCCTGGACGCATAGGCTGAGGGGCTTTTTATTGTATGACTTTGTGCGCTAAGTAAAATCTTAAATTGACGCACCAGCTCTACAGACCGGGTATGTTTACTCCCCGTAACGTCTACAACATGATAGGTACTGGCCGCCATAGCCAAAAACGATTGGGCCAGGGTGTGGATAACAGGCCGGTAATACAAATCATGCTGCCGCGCAATAAACTCTTCATGTAGCAAGCTCAACAATTTTGAATATTGCTTTAATTCGTAATCCGTTAAGGTAAGCGGGAACTGTACATTTAAAACGTTCTCAAAAACGGCCCTCAAATCCGGCGGAATTATTGAAGTGTCTACTGCGAGGAACCACCCTTCAGCGCCATCGGTTTTTATCCGGTAATGAACCTGCGAGGGTAATATATAGTAAAGCTGCCGGGCCGTTACAACAATTTCCTGCAAATCAACCACCAATGCTCCGGAACCATTGGTAAGCAGAAAAAAAATATAATGATCGTCGCGGTGAGCTATTTCCGTGTTGTTTTGCTGCGTATCCTCGGGCCCAAAAAGTTTGATCTGCAGGCCTGCGCCCGTTTTCTTTTGCAACTGATCTACCGGTATGCTTTTCATCAAACAAAAATACCGTTATATCTTCAAGTTCAGTAGCTTGTCTGCATTCCCGTGAGCTATCTTTGCTTTCTGCTCATCAGGAAGTTCAATTGCATTTAAAAATTCAGTCCCCTGTTCGTTGGTACTGAAGGGGTAATCTACAGAAAACATGATATTATCAATGCCAAAAGTATCTAAAGCAATTTTTAATGGCGGCTGCGAAAAAAAACCACTTGTTGTAATATAAACCTGGTCACGAAAAGTATCGGTTAGCGTTCGTTGATTGGCGCCCCCTGACCCGGGTTTAAATGCCCGCTCTGCCCTTGCCATTATCATTGGCAGCATTTCGCCCATATGGCCAATAATTAATTTTAGCTTAGGGTACTTATCAAAAATCCCCGCAAAAAGCAACCGTAAAACATGTAGTGCCGTTTCCGAGTGCCATCCCCATCCGTAACAAGCTAAAGCTTCAGCTATGCCCGAATAATTTGGTAAGCCACTATAGTATATATCGGCTACACCTTTTGGCGGCAGGCCAGGGTGAAGATAAATTGGAACGTCCAGCCTTTCGGCTCGTTCAAATATCGGTGCAAATTCCGGCTGATCTAAAAATTTTTCTTGTGTAAGCCCCCTGATCATGGCGCCGCGAAAATGATATTCTTTTACTGCACGTTCTAATTCATCGGCCGCAGCGGCTGGAGCTGTCGTAGGTAGATGGGCGAAAGCAGTAAACCTGTTCCCGAAACCGGCAATCCTCGCGGCAATCAAATCATTATATTGCTTTGCAAAAGCTGGGCCCTCTGTAGGGCTTAACAAATTAGCGCCCGAACTATCAACCGAGAGCACCTGCATGGTAATGCCATTGGCATCCATGGATTTTAAACGTTCGCCGGTTATATCGGCTAATTTTGGGGCCAACCGTTGCATAACTTCCGATTTACCAAAACCACCCAATGCTTGTTTGGGGATTTTATCGGCCATTTCCGGTAAAGAAATATGTTCCTCAAGTGTAATTATCCGCATATCAAATTGCTAATTAAATATTACAAAGAAACACACCCGACAGATAAACAACAATGCACCATTGATGGCAGTAACAGGACTATTCAGGGATAATCATAATTATTGGCGATGCCGGGTTGCGTCGCAATTGCGCTAATTGCCATTAACCAGCGGGATAACCTTTTTGCCAATCAATTCAATAGAACTCATTAACTGCGCATGCGTTAACCCGGCATTATCCATCTGGAAGGTAAACCTATCTACCCCGCCTAATGCTTCACTATGGCGCAGCAGTTTTTCGGCCACCGTTTCCGGGTCGCCTAACACCAATACTCCTTTTGATGCCGATACGCTGTCAAATTGTGCTTTGGTTACAGGCGGCCATCCGCGCTCTTTACCCAGTTTAGTCCAAAGTTCCACATAGCCGGGGTAATAATCGGCAATGGCTTGTTCATTGGTGGCGGCCACATAACCCGGCGAATGAAGGCCCACTTTCAATTGTTCAGGGCTGAACCCTGCCCTGCGGCCGGCCTCGCGGTAATGATCAACCAGGGGCCTAAACCGGTGCGTTTCGCCGCCAATAACGGCAACCATCAATGGCAGCCCCAGGGTACCTGCCCGTGCGAACGATTCGGGCGTACCGCCCACGCCTAACCATACCGGCAGCTTTTGCTGTAAGGCCCTTGGATAAACCGGCAAATCGGCTATTGGCGCGCGAAACCTGCCCGACCAGGTCACAAATTCATTATCTCTGACTTTAAGCAGTAAATCCAGCTTCTCCTTAAATAACGCGTCATAGTCATTCAGGCTAAAACCAAATAAAGGATAGGCTTCAACAGATGAGCCGCGACCAACCACCATTTCGGCACGACCTTTAGAAATCAGATCCAGCGTGGCAAAACTCTGGTACACGCGTACCGGGTCGGCAGCACTTAATACGGTAACCGCACTTGTAAGTTTAATACGCTTGGTGCGTGTGGCGGCGGCGGCCAGGATCACCGCTGTGGCCGAATCCAGGAACTCCTTTTTATGATGTTCGCCAATGCCAAAAACATCCAGCCCCACCTCATCGGCAAATGCAATACGATCAAGCAATTGCTCCATCGCGTCAACACTGCTCAACTCATTACTGCCGTACATCGCCGAGGCGAAACTATCTATTCCAATTTCCATTGTTTTACTTTGAATTAAATGTTACAACATTTAATTCAAAGGTCGGAAGTAATTTGATTTTAAGCAAGTGAGCAATAGCTATTAAGTGTCTGATTTATGACATAAGTTTTAAAACGAGCAAAGCCTTTAATCTTTCAATCAAAGGCTTTTTTAGTATACCATCTCAGCCCTACGATATTTAACCGTAAAGGGGGCATGTTAAATCTCGGAAACCGTAAATTCTGTTCTTACCGAAGCAGGAAATTGAGTACTAATACTAACATCCTCATCGCATACCAGCGGATTGGTAAAGTCGACGCTTGCACCCCCCCTAACTTCTCCATTCATCTTTATAACCTCCTCGTGATGTCCTGTAACCGTGTAGGTACTTTTGAGCTGCCACCACATATAAGATGCCCGTGGATCACGTGTTTTGGCATTGAAGGTCTTCTTTTTAGTAACCACCTCGGCAAGTGTCACTTCTGCCGAAAGCTCCAGGGTCAGTTTTGCACCTATATCTATAAACGAAGCCACTTTTAAACCAAGCGAAGCCGAAAATTCCTCGCGGGCGCCAACACTTAACGCCACACCAATGCTTACCGACTCTTCCTGTGAGAAAGGCGTATCAGGCGTAATAGTGCAACTGTTTACACGTACCCATTGTTGCTTGAATTCCAATTGCTGCTTGGTAAGCCGCTTTTCTATAACAATCTTAACGCCCGGCATCTGGACTTCCTTTATAATTGTGGTTTGATCGGGCACAGGTATTTTCATAATTACCTTCGCAGGCGGCGGAAGCGGAAAGTCATTAATTCCGTTGGGGGCCGGTGGATCCGGCAATAATTTAATTGTTGGCATTGTCATAATCTAAAGTTTTTAAGTTGCCGCAAAGTAGCGTGTTGCCATTTTTCACAACAGGGTTAAAAACACCTTTTTGTAGGATAGGAAAAGGGTTTTATCAAGGTGCTGTAAACCTTGTGGTAGGTTTTTGTCGGCGTATCTGTTCGGAGTTTTAAAGGGATAAAAAAGAAATACGGTTTAAATTTGAGTAAAACAAGCGATATTGTTTAAGAAGCCTAACAAACCAGCCAGCGGCACACTAATTAAGCTAAAGATTTTTTTTAGAGCACATTATGGCTGTGTAGTAAAATCTGCCGAAGCCTTCAACTTATCCCAGCTAAAGCTTATGGCCCCGCCGTTGCTACCTGTAGCAACTATTTCAGATGTCATCAGCTCGACAGACTGATTTAAGGTTTGCGTTTGCATCGGGATCTTTAAAAAATCATAATCCGCGTTATGCTCAGTTCCCCATATGTTGGCTTGCTTGTTAAATACCAACGTAAAACCGGTTGGAGTTGGTATGGTAAATATGGAGTAAGCACCTGCCGGAAGCTCCTTTCCATTGAAATAAAGCGGCTTGCTTAAATAAATTTTTGTGGCGGCATCAGCCCCGGTTCGCCAAATGCGGTTCCATGGCACAACTTCGCCAAAAATTACCCTGCCCCTTACCGACGGACGGGAATATTCGATTTTAATGTCGCCCCCATTTATCGTTGCTTTTACCGAATCGGGCTTGTTGATAATAGCCAACCGCGGGTGCAGCCGCTGATGGTTAACGTTTGCAGCAATTACAGAATCGATATTTAAATACGCGCCCACCTTACCTTTTATATTAAATGATGTGCCAATGCCGTTTACTGCTTGTATACTGCCATTTTTATCCAGAAGTATAGTAAACATACCCATTACGGCACTGCCCAACTGTAGCTTTTGGTTGCCCGTTTTCTTGATCATGAACTTCCTGGCACTATTAAACGCAATATGACTGCTCAAAACACTGTCGCCTACCCTTTTTGGTGCAAAATGGGCCAGCAAAGCGGGCATAAAAACAAGCACATCGCCGCCGAAGGCATTGGCTTCCATAATTTTCACAGGATATTTACGTACACCGCTCCTGGTTGAATTTTTTGTTTCAATAAAAGTAGTATCCCTGGTGTAATTTAACGTGTAAGCGTAAATCAATGAATCCTGGCCCTTTGCAGGCTCATAATTAAGGCCATCCAGGTGCAAGAGCTGGCCATCGGATAAAAATGTACCTTTTACTTTAGTTACATTCACGTTTGGGCTCATGGAAACTATCGTCAGTGCAAATTCGTTTCCGTTTAGTTCAAAATTGCCTGTTGCTGTGGTGTCCGGCCCCAGGGTATAAGTTAAGCTTCCTTTAAACCGGTGTGGTTGCTGGGCACTTGCCAAAATACACAAATGAAGCAGTAGCCCCACGAAAAATATTTTTATACGCATAAATTGTTTGAGCGAATTTAATGTTAATATAGAATTTTAATTATAATTTGTGCCATAATAAACCGGCCGGCAATTAAAACTTCATTATTTTTATAGCAGCATACTACAGCAACCGGGCCTTTAAAAGAACGATTTTTTGATTGCATGAAAAACAGCTACCTGAAATTTATCCTGATTTTTTTTACGCTCCATGCGGCTACAAGACTTTATGCCCAAAAGCCCGACATTTATTTCGACCATTTTGATGTAAAAAAAGGGTTGCCCGAAGGACAAGCCAGGGTGATATTGGAAGATAACCTGGGCTATATTTGGATTGGTACACAAAACGGGCTGGTACGTTATGATGGTTACCGGTCCAAAATTTACTACCTCGGATCGGCCAAGTTGAATAAAGACCCGGTAACCAATATCGAAAGTATAGTTATCGATAAAAATAATACCATCTGGGCAACGGCTGTTAACAATGGCTTATTCCGGTATAACAGGTATTCGGATACTTTTGAACAGTTTATTTTACCGGCTGATAAACACATTTTTAACCTGATAATTGCCGTAGCCGATGATCATGATAACATCTGGGGCAACGCTTTCACGTACGATGGCCGGTCGATGGTGGTTAAATATGCTGTTAAAAAAAACAAATTTGAGTTTTTTGGCGATAAGGAAAAGGGAATACATTATTTAAATGCCTACTATGTTTCACAAATCCTGAAAACCGCCTCGGGAGATGCTTGGTTTGCCACAACCAATGGTTTTTACAAGTACAGTGGCCCCAATAAGCCTTTAAAAGGCTACATGACGCAAACAGATACCGCGAAGCAACGCGGCGCCAACCCCATATACGAGGCCCCATCGCAACCCGGAATTTTGTGGATGAATACCTTTCATGGGCATAACATTGATTTGCGCCTGTCGCGTTTTGACATGCGCAATAACTCCCTGAAAGAATATGTACCGTCTAAACTGCCGGATAGCCTGCCAAATGCCTATATAAACGCCATTAAAGAAGATAAGCAACAGCAGCTATGGATTGCTACCGAGCAGGGCTTAATTAAGCTTGACAGAAAAACGGGCAGGTTTAGCAGTTATGTAACGGGCGACGACACAAAAGCGGAAGGTGCAAATAACCTTGTGTCTTTTTACGAAACCAGGAACGGTAATTTTTGGATTTCGTCTCAGGTGGGCATGTTATATTTTGATACTACAACAAAACAGTTTAAAAGATATGCAGCCAGCAGTACCAACCCCGGCGCTTTGGCTTCCAATTATGCCATAACGGGCCTGGTTGATCATACGGATGTATTATGGGTTGGTTTCAGATCAGCAGGGGCCGACAGGTTGAATTATGCCCGCAGCGCATTCAAAGTATATAAATATGACCCCGCCAAGCCAAACCAATATCCCGAAAATTTGAGTATCTCGCCGGCAACCAATGAATTTAGCTGGGCAACCGGCGAGCATGGCATCTATAAATGGGACCACATAAAAGATCAGTTTATCAAGCTTTATTCGCCCGATGCCGGCGGCAGCTTTAATCATATAGCCAAAGCCGGCAAAGATGGCTTGTTATATGCCGGCTCAGCCAGTGGTTTAATGATATTTGACACCAAGACAGGCAAACACGAAACGTATGGACATAATCCCGCCGATACAACATCTATTGCAGATAATTACATAACAACCTCTTACCAGGATCATACCGGGCTTATATGGTTAGGTAACAGCTATGATGGTGGCGTAAGTTCGTTTGATCCTAAAACAAAAAAGTTTAAGCATTACCCGTACCGCAAAAGCCAATCGTACGCAACGGGTAACAACGATGGTAAGCTTGATGACGAGCATGTGCTCTCGATATTTGAAGATAGCAAAGGTATTTTGTGGGTGGGTACCAATAATGGTGGGTTAAACAGGTTCGATCGTAAAACGCAAAAATTCACGTCATACTTTAATTCCGGCAACCGGAAGATTTATTGTGTGAATGATATTTTTGAAGATAAGGCCGGGCGGCTTTGGGTTGCCACTTATTTAACCGGCCTTTTTGTATTTGACAGGGATAAAGGTAACTGGACAAAGCATTTTGATGAAAGCTCGGGATTGTTATTTAACTCCGAAGTGGGTATAAATGAAGATGATAAAGGCCGTATCTGGATGCTGTCAGAAAGAGGCCTTTCGCGCATCGACCCCAAAAATTGGAGCATCAGAAATTTTGATATCAGTAACGTACTGGCCAATAACGATGCAAGCAGAGGCTTATCTATTTTAACCAGGCTGCCGGGTGGTCGTTTTGGTTTCACGCTGCGTAATGGCTACGCGGTTTTTAATCCGAACGACCTGGACGACAGCCCCTACCCGCCAATGGTACACCTGGAAAGCATCACGTATAACGATCCGCTTGCCGACGAAAAAATGGCAACCCAGGTGGTATGTTTTGGGCGTAAAACAATTAAGCTGGCATATAACGAAACCAGGGTACAGTTTAACTATGTGGCCCTGCAGTACGATGATCCAACTAAAAACACCTACGCCTACAAGCTGGATGGGTATGATAAGCAATGGATTTATGCCGGCACCCAACGCAGCGTTACTTACACAAATTTGCCCGCCGGCAATTATACCTTTCATGTAAAAGCCGCTAATAGCGATGGCGTATGGAATAATACGGGTGCCAGTATCGGGATTGTTATTACGCCGCCGTGGTGGTCAACCTGGTGGGCCTGGGTGCTTTATAGTGTAGCGTTGGTGCTTGCAGGTTATAGTTATATCAACTATCGCCAAAAGCATTTAAAAGAAGAGAACCGGGTACTGGAAGAAAAAATAAATGAACGAACCCGCGAATTGAGCCAGGCCAACCAGGCATTAGGCGAACAAAGCGAAGAGATAACAGCCCAGCGCGATCAATTGGCCGATACCGTGACCGAATTAAAAACTACCCAGCAGCAGCTTATCCAGTCGGAAAAGCTTGCTTCGCTGGGCGAACTTACCGCCGGTATAGCCCATGAAATTCAGAACCCGCTCAACTTTGTAAATAATTTTAGTGAGGTAAGTATTGAGCTATCTGCCGAAATGAGAGAGGAACTTGCTGCCGGGAATACAGACGATGCCGCGGCGCTTGCGGGTGATATTGAACAAAACCTGCAAAAAATACTACATCATGGCAAGCGCGCTGATGCTATTGTAAAAAACATGCTGCAACACTCGCGTAATAACTCGGGCGACAAACAGCTCACAGATATCAATGCACTTGCCGATGAATACCTTCGTTTAGCTTACCATGGTTTGCGCGCCAAGGATAAATCATTTAACGCCACCTTGGTAACGAGCTTTGATGAAAATCTGCCTAAAATAACCATTATCCCGCAGGATATCGGGCGCGTGCTGCTTAACATCATCAACAATGCATTTTATGCGCTGCAGCAAAAGCAAAAGAAAGCGGACGCGAATTACAAGCCAACGCTTGACTTAATCACCATGAAAAAAGATGGCGCTGTTATAATTATTGTAAAAGATAATGGTGTAGGCATTCCCGAGCAGGTTAAAGACAAAATTATGCAGCCGTTTTTTACTACAAAGCCAACAGGCGAGGGTACCGGCCTGGGCTTATCACTAAGCTATGATATTGTTGTAAAAGGGCATGGCGGTAAAATTAACATACAAACGCAGGAAGGGGAATTTACAGAGTTTATAATTGAGTTGCCCGCGGCCAGCCTATAAAAGCTACCCACGGCTCTGCAGCTTTAAGTCCATTTTCCCGAAATTGTGACTATCCATATAACCAGCCACAGGTCGGATTAGCCGCACCTACGGCCTTTCTTATCTGGCGTTTATTTACCACGGGATTAACCCTTTATAGAAATGGGTGATCACACTACTGCTTTATTACATTTAATTTGATACTCACAACTTTTCCTCGTCCTCCTTCTTTTCATCAACCATTTCAATCAGGGTTTCGTTATCATTAAAACGTTCTTCGTTTTTGGCAAGTATCGGGGCTGCACCGGCAATGGAAATACCGGTTATAGCCAATAATAAAAACAGGCCAAGGCAAACAAGCCTGAGCAGCTTTTTTAGCTTTTTCATGCATATAGCAATGTGCTCAACAAACGCTGAGGCGTGTTAAGCGGGTAAGAAATTTTTACTTATTCCATTAAATGGATAAACTGGAAGGCACTAAGCGATAGCAGGATATTCCTGATCGGCAGGATGTAAAAGCGGGATAACTTGAAAATTGGTAATGCTTTTATGCACTAAAAAAAGATGCTTTAAATGCACATATCTACCGACAATGATTTTATTATAAACAGAAATCCGGGCGGAAGGGTTTTCTTTTGCAACTAAATGAACAACAGTTCTGCCACAAAAAGCCATGGAAGCCCTTTTGTAGCTTATGCCTCGCCAGCCTGTAGCATCTCTAATGACCAGGGCCTCGCTATTTACCGGCCTTGTTGCCGACCGGTTATTACTTATGTAACCCGAGATTGCAAAAAAGCTCAACAATAAAGTAAACGCCAGCAAACCATGCCTGGCCTTATTTTTTATGCTGACTATGATCTCGTGGTTGAGCATGCGTAAATATAGTAAATGATTACTTAAATACGTGTCGGGCTAACTAAAAACAGGCCAGTTATACTCCTGGCAAAATTCAAGCTAATCAACCTAATCCAACTTAATCAACCACTCACTCAATCAACCTAATCCAACTTAATCAACCACTCACTCAATCAACCTAATCCAACTTAATCAACCATATTTAACAATAAGTTAATATATTAGCAATAGTTAATTACATAATAATCACCAAGTTTGACACACAGTTAATAAACACATACTTATACATTAATCACCTAAAAAACACACTATGCTAAAACTTACCAATGTAAGGCTGCTTTTTGCTGCCTTGATGGCTGCCGGTGCGCTTATGAGCGGCTGCCAAAAAAACGGCAGTTTGCCCGCTCAAAATGCCTCAGCAACCCAAAACACAACAAAGCTGAAAACCGAAGCGGTATCACTTACCCAGGGGTTCGAGGTTGGTTCAACAAGCCCAAAAACGGCTTATGATGTATCGCCCACAGGATCGAGCAGTGGCGATAACGTTACACTATCGGGCAACTCATGGAATTTATATGATGCTTTAATTGGCAACCTATCCGGCGATTTAAAGGCAGGCTCATGGGCAGCACGCATCCGCAATACAGGTAAAATCACCATGTTGTTTGATGTTACCACCGGCATTAGCACCGTTACCGTAAAAAGCGGCACCTACGGCGCCGACGGCGCAAGCACATGGGGGCTTTTTTACTCAGTTAATGGTGGCAGCAGCTGGACTCAGGCGGGATCAACCATTACCAGTACTTCAACCTTAAGCTTATCAACTTTTACAATTACCGGCGTAACCGGTACTGCCCGTATCGAAATCCGCAAACTAAGCGGCGGCACCAACCGTGTAGATATCGATGACATTACTATAAACGACAATGGCGGCACCGGCGGTGGCGGCGGCACAGTACTTACAGGCAAAAAATTCCTGTTTGATGCCAGCCATCTTGAAAATGCAGGCAGTGCCGATTGGCAGATTGATGCCGATGGCACCGAAAGCGTGCCACTTTATACCGGTGGCACCACCGTTGAAACTAAAGCACAACGCATCCCAACGGCATCATATACAGGCATTACTTCGGGCACTGCCGAAACATATTGGAAAGGCGCTATTTCGTCATGGGCTGTCGAACTGGTAAAACGTGGCGAACTGGTAGAATCATTGCCAAGCGGGACAGCCATTACCTATGGTACCGCAAACGCGCAGGATTTGAGCAATTATGATGTATTTGTGGTTGTTGAGCCCAACCGTTTATTCACTGCTGCAGAGAAAACTGCCTTAATGAACTTTGTTGCCAACGGCGGCGGTTTGTTTATGATAGCCGACCACACCGCAGCTACAACTGCTGGTACCGATGCCAATGGCTACAACCCGTCTGACAGAGACGGAGACGGCTACGACTCGCCCCGTGTATGGAACGATTTGATGACCAACAACGGGATTAATAACAACAATCCTTTTGGCTTCAATATCAATTACGTTGACATCAGCGAAGGCCCTTCAACCAACGTTTATACAGGTACCAATACCAATGCGCAGGTAGTATTAAACGGTGCGGCTGGCACGGCTTCAAAACTGGCTTTCTATAACGGCTCGACCGCTACCTTGTACCCTGCAAATAATTCAAGTGTACAGGGTTTATTTTGGCGTAACAGTGCTACTAATGGCGGTACTGCCAATGCAATGGCACTTTTAGCAACATACGGCAGTGGCAGGGTTGTATTTATTGGTGATAGCTCACCTGCGGATGACGGCACAGGCGATACTAACGACAGCTTATTTAACGGCTGGTCAGGCGATGCGCCATCAGGGTACACTTCGCACCCGGCCTTGCATTTAAATGCTTCGCTGTGGCTGGCTAAAGCTCAATAAAATCGCACTACAAACTCTTAAAAAGGATATAGTCTCAAATAAACAAAATGTCTCGTTACTTAAATGTAATGAGACATTTTGTTTTAATATAGAATTATTGGAGGCTTATTATTCATTAAATCAAAACAACATCAATAGTTTATTGGTTACACAACTACGCGCATTATCAAACGCTATTACTTAAACAAAACTCACCATCATGAAAAATTACGAAAGCCTGCTTGATGCCACCAATGATCTTTTCAAACGCGGATATACAGCCAACCTCAGCCTGGAAGGCGACACAATAGATGATAAATCCCAGGCAATTCATATGGGTGCCGACGATTTTATAATTGACGAGTTTTACCGTTTTGAAGGCGCCAGCAATCCCGATGATATGTCGATAGTATATGCAGTGTCATCGCCCAAATATAACCTTAAAGGCGTATTGGTAAATGCCTATGGTACATATGCTGATGATAGTTCGTCTGCCATACACGCCAAACTACGCCACGGCCAGGTGAGCCACAACCTGCACGGAGAAGATAGACCGCAGGCGTAATTAGATGTGCAGATATGCGGATTACAGATGTGCAGATGAAGCCTTTCGATTCGATCACCTGCACATTTAAAATTTCCATATTCCGAAGCTCATCCATCTGCACATCTGAAATTTGAAATCTGCACATCTGTAGTTTAAACATCTACAAGCCTTTCAATATTTTTTTTCCACCTGCCTGAATAGCTGCGCTGCCGTTGCGCATTAAAAACTCCATTTGGGCGCTAAGCTCGTCCTTAACCCAGGGGAATGAATCTTTTAGATTATATAGGGCATAAGCTGCAAATACCTTTACGGCAACCTTTACTTTTGGGTTTATCATCCAATCAAAAAGTTGTTCTACAACCGGTTCAAGGTTAATTTTCTCCAGTTTCAATCGTAAAGATGCGGGCACCGTGGCATCTGTTATGTGCATAATTATTTTGGCATAATGCCGCATACAGCCCGGATTTTTCACTTCGCTAATACGCGATATCATATACTCCAGATCGGGCAGGTAGCTTTCGGGATCTGTCAAAAAAACATTTTTCCAATATCCACACCGCCCTGAAAGCGACGGCTTTATCCGGGTGAAAGGTAATATCAATCAAATCGTGTAATGCAAATTGCTGTGCCTTCAATATCCGGCTTAGTTCAAGCACTTTTGGTTTGCCTACAATGCTGGTAATGCACTCAATAAGTTCCGATTTGGTCATTTACTTATAAAGATAAAAAGTCTTTATAAATATATTATATCGCCAAAACTCAACCGTATAAAAATTGAACGGTCAGCTACCATAACAATTTGTTAATGAAAGCTTAAAGCAAATACAATCTGAAACTTAATAATATTGGGTATCATTGTAATAAACATAATATACAAACATCATGACCAATTCAATTCTGGAGATCACCGAAAACGAATACCTGATAAAACTAAACAGGAGTAATTTTAACCTGTCGTTCATCAGGAGTTTATTAAAGATGGTTGAAGTGGCCAACCCAAGCGACGAAAGCGAGTTTTCATATAGCGACCGCATAATCCACCCCTATCAAAACCACTCTGCCACAGCCGACTATTTTAGCGCTATTGACGAAAAATAAAAGGGACCCAGTTTTGGGTCCCTTTTATTTTTTATCTTTTTTTCTTTGATTTTATTCTATCTACCCACAATCCGGATTAAAACTGGCGATATCCGCCTCTTACAACCTGTTTATCCATTTGAGCCAGCTGGCCTTTCATCATTTTTATCTGTTCGGTAAGTAGTTTATTCTTATCATCTTTTGACGCTTCGGATAAATACATCTGCGCCTCGCGCTTGTTGCGTTTTGCCATCGAGATACCTGCAAGGCTTAATTTAGCCAATGCTATATTATGCGACATTTTCATGCCCAGTTGCAACGATTTCTTAAAATATTTTTCAGATTTCATTGGCGCCTTGCGCGATTCAATTAAACCTATCAACAGGTTATAATACCCATGTTGATTTTTATGTAATTGTTTCTCGTAGTCGGTAATTTTCAATAACCAGGCTTCCGCTTTTTCAGAATTCTCTTTACGCAAAAAATATTGCGCCAGTATCATGTTTTCGTTAAAAAAGAAGCTTAACAGTAAAATACCACCAAATAACAATACTAAAATCCCCCAGCCCCAAAAGCCAAAAGCACAAAGCGCAACGGCTGCGCCAAAGAATACACACGCTACTACTAACCGAACTATATTTGACATAATTTGCTTTACTATATATTAAGCGCAAATATCTGTTTATTTGTACGCTAAATCAACATCTATTAAAATATTTATGGCTAATTCATTAGACCCATCATGGCAGGCGGTTTTACAACCCGAGTTTGACAAGCCCTACATGATAAAACTGAAACAATTTCTGCTAAAGGAAAAAGAATCGGGACAAATAGTTTACCCCAAAAATGCCGACATTTTTAACGCTTTTAACACCACCCATTTTGATGATGTTAAAGTGGTTATCCTGGGGCAGGATCCTTATCATGGCGCACACCAGGCACACGGGCTATCCTTTTCTGTTCAAAAAGGAATTGCTATACCGCGGTCATTATCCAATATTTACAAGGAATTAAAAACCGATATCCCAGGGTTCACCATCCCAACACACGGAAACCTGGAGGAATGGGCCAAGCAAGGCGTATTGCTATTGAACGCCACATTAACCGTTAGGGCAAGCACACCAGGCTCGCACCAAAAACAGGGCTGGGAAGAATTTACCGACGAGGTTATTAAAACTATATCCGATAAAAAAGAAGGCATCGTATTTATACTCTGGGGAGCCTTTGCCCAATCAAAAGCTGCACTGATTGATGATAAAAAACACTTCATCATTAAAAGCGCCCATCCCTCGCCCTTCTCGGCCGACAGGGGTTTTTTTGGCAGCAAGCCGTTTTCAAAAACAAATGAGATATTGAGAAAAGAAGGAAAGAAAGAGATTGATTGGCAAATTAGCCCCCTAACCCCCTGAAGGGGGAACTTTGATTTGTTAAAATACGAAGCCCGTTTCATCATAGATAAAACAGGCTTCGTATTAAATTTTAAACTCCCCCTTCAGGGGGCTGGGGGGCTAATACTCCAGCGGCACTATCGGCTCCTTTTTACTGGTCGACATGATCATCATGGTTTGGAAGGTTTTTACAACCGTGATGCGGCTTATTTTCTCCATGATCAATTGCTCGTATGATTTAATGTCGCGCACGTAACACTTCAGTAAAAAATCGCACTGGCCGGTTACATGGTGGCACTCGGTTACTTCTTTAATGTTTTTTATCTCATCTAAAAAAGTTTGGATGGTGTTTTTTTGATGAAAATCTAACGAAATCTGGATAAAGGTTTTGATGCCCAGGCCCAGTTTTTCTTCATCAACCAGGGCATGATAACTTTTAATGTATTCGGCATTTTCCAGCTTGCGCACACGCTCAAGCGTTGGTGCCGGCGAAAGGCCAATTTCGTTGGACAATTGAAGGTTGGTTATCCTTCCATTTTCCTGTAATATCTTCAGTATCTGTAAGTCTATTTTATCTAATTCAGCGCCCATAGTGTTGCAAATATAATATATTCCGCATTTCACGAAATTAAATTTCAATTAAAACGAGTAAAACAAAAATATATTTCTCAACTCTTCATATTTTAGATTAGTCTAAATTTTTTATTAGATTTGTATAAATGAACACGTTAGCCGAGGAAAACTATTTAAAATGCATTTACCACCTGGCAACTGATGCCGGAATGGCCAGCACCAATCAAATTGCGGCATCATTAAATACCAAGGCTTCATCGGTAACAGATATGCTGAAAAAGCTGGCGGATAAAGCGCTTATTAACTATACCCGCTACCAGGGTGTAAGCCTTACGGCTGCCGGCGAAAGGATAGCCATTGGCATTATCCGTAAACACAGGCTTTGGGAATATTTTTTGGTTGAGAAACTGAACTTTAAATGGGACCAGGTACATGATATGGCCGAAGAGATGGAACATATCTCGTCGGAAGAATTGATTGACCGGCTTGACGAATTTATGGGCCACCCAAAACACGATCCGCATGGCGACCCCATACCGGATTGCAACGGCAAATTTAAGTCGGCCGAGCTTAAGCCGGTTTCGGCATTAACAATTAACGATTGCGGGGTAATTTCGGGAGTGCGCGACCATACATCGCCATTTTTACAATACCTGGAAAAGCAGCAGCTCACCATCGGCAAAAAAATAACCATTACCGATATCATCGAATATGATCATTCGGTAGCATTAAAACTCGACACAGATAAAGAAGTACACATTAGCCGCGAGGTTGCCAATAATTTACTGATAGCCCTATGAGCAAAACTCAAACAAACGATAATCATTCTTTAGGTAACGTACACGGTTCGGTTAACCCGGAAAGCCTGACAGGCTGGCGCAAAATAATGGCCTTCCTGGGCCCCGCCTACCTGGTTAGCGTTGGCTACATGGATCCGGGCAACTGGGCAACCGATATTGCCGGAGGAAGCGCCTTTGGCTATAAACTCATCTGGGTTTTGTTCGCTTCAAATCTCATCGCGTTATTACTACAATCGCTGGCCGCCCGGCTGGGCATAGTGCGCGGGCTCGACCTGGCACAGGCGTCCAAAAACGCCTACCCCCGGTTTGTAAATTTCTGGCTGTATATATTGGCCCAAGTTGCCATTATAGCCTGCGATCTGGCCGAGATTATCGGCATGGCCATTGGTTTAAAGCTGCTATTCCATTTACCGCTTATCTGGGGCGTATCGCTTACCATAACTGATACAGTGCTGATGCTTTATTTGATGAACAAAGGCATGCGCAAGCTGGAGGGTTTTATTATTTCGATGATCTTTATCATCGGTGTTTCGTTCCTGGTAGAGATGTTTATTGTTGGGCCACATGTAATGGATGTTGCCAAAGGATTTATTCCCAGTAACTTGTTTAAAAATGATGCAGTGAGCCATCAAATGCTATACATAGCCATCGGTATCATTGGCGCTACGGTAATGCCGCATAACCTGTATCTACACTCGTCGTTAGTGCAAACCCGTAAAATTACCCGTACCGAAGAGGGCTTTAAATCGGCCATAAAATTCAACCTGTTTGATACCGTTATAGCGCTAAACCTTGCATTTTTTGTAAATGCTGCCATATTAATCCTGGCAGCTACCGCCTTTTTTAAAAATGGTTATTTCCAGGTAGCCGAAATACAGGATGCCTATAAACTGCTGGAACATATATTTGGCCGGATAGCGCCTGTATTGTTTGCTATCGCCCTTATTGCTTCGGGCCAAAGCTCAACCATTACGGGTACCCTTGCCGGGCAAATTATTATGGAGGGGCATATTAACCTGCGGATTGAGCCCTGGCTGCGCCGCTTACTGACCAGGGTATTGGCTATAGTGCCTGCGGTGTTTACTATTATTTACTTTGGCGAAGATGCTTTGGGCAGCCTGATTATTTTAAGCCAGGTAGTATTAAGTCTTCAGCTTGGTTTCGCGGTTATTCCGTTAATACACTTCACATCCGATAAAAAGCGGATGGGAAATTTTGCTATCAGCCTTAAAGTAAAAATATTAGCCTGGGCAAGTGCTGTACTCATAGTTGGCCTTAATGCCAAGCTGGTATATGACCAAATTGGCGACTGGCTGAAAGGCAACCCACAGGCTGATTTATACATTTATATTTTTGTTGTGCCGATAGTTATCGGCATAGCTTTACTGCTGGTTTATGTATTTTTAAGACCGATGCTTTATAAACATGCCGACACCCCCATCTACGTGCCGCACGGTATTGCAAATGCAATTAATGAGCTGGATGCCGTTGAATACAAACACCTGGCCATCACCATTGATTTTTCGAAAAACGATAACGACTGTATGCGCCATGCCATTATGCAGGGTGGTAAACACGCTACCTATACCCTCATACACGTAGTAGAAACTGCCGGGGCCCGCTATTACGGAGGCCAGGTAATGGACAACGAAACCCAAAGCGATTTTGACAACCTGGATAAATACGTGCAGGCCATGAAAAAATTAGGCTACAAAGCCGAGGGGGAAATTGGCTTTGGTAACCCCGCCGATGCCATTGCCGATATTGTAAATAAAAACGGGATAGATTTTATTGTAATGGGCTCGCACGGGCACAAAGCTTTAAAAGACCTGATATTTGGAACAACCGTAAACTCCGTTCGGCATAAGGTTAATGTACCGGTGTTGATTGTGAAGCCACAAAAAGCATAGACCCACCTTAATCCTCCCCTTCAGGGGAGGATTACAAAAACAATCAAAAGGTTTCGCCATTTAAGTAAGATAGAGAGCGGGTTATTTTTTTGTAAGTTTGCAAGCTTTACATCTGAATACAATGGCCGAGGATAAAATATACATCAAAAACAAAAAAGCTTACTTTGAATACCACGTACTGGATAAATACACGGCCGGCATAAAATTACTGGGTACCGAAATTAAATCCATCCGCGAAGGTAAAGCCAATATTAATGATGCCTTTTGCACATTTATCAGTAATCAGCTATATGTGCGCAACCTGCACATATCCGAATATTCATACGGCTCGTTCTACAACCACGAAGCCAAACGTGATCGTGTGCTGCTGCTCAACAAAAAAGAGCTCAAAAAACTCCTCACCCGCGGTGAAGAAAAAGGCTTAACCATTATCCCTCTTGCACTGTTCATTAGTGAGCGCGGATTTGCCAAATTAGAAATCGGTTTAGCACAAGGTAAAAAAACCTTTGATAAGCGGGATACCATGAAAGAGCGTGATACCAAAATTGAAATGGACAGAGCGATGAAGAGGTAGATTTTGATGTGCAGATATGCAGATTTCAGATGTGCAGATGATTTGAAATGAATCATCATATCAATCAATTTAACAATTATCCAATTCTTTTTTCATCTCCACATTTGCACATCTGAAATCTGCACATCAATTTACCAGGCCTTATCCCCTACCAGCGGCACAAACCTAAAGGTATCCAGCACAATTTTTTCATAGTCATGCTCAGCCACTTTCAGGATGGTTACCATTTTTTGGGTATCTTCATCGCCAACAGGGATTACCAAAATGCCGCCAATTTTCAATTGCTTTAATAATACTTCGGGCACTGTGGGCGCGCCGGCAGTTACAATGATCTTGTCATAAGGAGCATGTTGAACTATACCTACCGAGCCATCGCCACAAAAGAAATGCGCTTTGTAGCCCATTTTTCCGGGCAACACATATTTTGTTTTTTCGTAAAGTTTTTCCTGTCGTTCGATGGTGTAAACAGTAGCGCCCATCTCTAATAAAACGCAGGTTTGGTAGCCAGATCCTGTTCCAATTTCCAGCACTTTATCGCCCTTACGGATGTGGAGTAATTCCGTTTGATAGGCTACGGTATAGGGCTGTGAAATAGTTTGCCCTTCACCTATCGGGAAGGCAATATCTTTGTAAGCCTGGTTCCAGAAAGTTTCGGCAAAAAAATAGTGGCGGGGTACGGTACCAATTGCTTTTAACACCTCCTGATCCTGGATCCCCTTTTTCTCCAACAAATCAACCAGCCGTTTACGGGCACCTTTTTCGCGATAATTATCGATGTACTTTTGAGCCATTACACAGTAAAGTTAGCAGGATTTTGGTGATTTTGGGAGAGGGATTTATGGGTTAAGGGTAATTGGTTAACTGTTAGCAGGAAATCTTTTACACGATTTACAGGATTAAGCAGGATTTACAGGATTTTTTTGATTTGCGAGACGAGGGAGGATTTTTTTCAAATTTTATTAGTTTGGATGGGGTGGTTTTGTTTATTTTGAGTAAAAATATTTAACCTTGTCATGTCTACAAAGTCAACACAGGCAATTAACGAATTGACCCATAAAATCATTGGCTGTGCCATGCAGGTATATAACACACTTGGCAGCGGATTCCAGGAGGCCATTTATCAAAGGTCATTAGCAATTGAAATGAAATTGGGTGGCCTTCGCTTTGAAAGAGAAAAAGAAATATCAATTTTTTACCGGAACGAATTAGTAGGAAACAGAAGGGCCGACTTTTTTGTAGAAGAATGCATAATGTTAGAATTGAAAGCCGTTGACACAATTAATGATCTGTACAAAGCACAAACTATCAATTATCTTGAAGCGTATAGCTTAGCAGATGGATTACCCATAAATTTCGGAGGGCTTAGTTTAGAATTTAAAAGAATGTACAACAAGAAACTAATCAAACCAAAAGCAAGTTAAAAACCAATCTAACCAAATTGTCTCGTCCTGAAATAGGTTTACTAAATTAGTAAATCATTTAAATCATGATCAGACGTGAAATAGTATCAAAAAAGCAACAAATTATATCGGAATATTTAACCGGGAGCGCGACTTTGGTTGGGCTTTCAGAAAAATATGGGGTGAATGCCCGTACGATTCAGAGTTGGGTTCGGGCTTTTAGAAAACAGGAATCGGTGTTGCCCTCAGCAGAGCCGGAAGATGTGAAAGCATTAAAGAAAGAGCTTGCGCAGGCGAAATTGAAGAATGAATTGCTGGAAGAAATGTTGCGGCTATCGGAGGAGCATGCTGGTATAGATTTTAGAAAAAAGTTTGGTTCCGGGCAGTAATGAATATTGTAAAGAGAAGAAACAGGAAGGTTACTTCTCTTTGCGGACTGCTCGGCTATACCAGACAGGCTTTTTATCAGCAAAGAATAACTATTGAACAGGAAGCATTACGAAGCGAATTGATCATACAGGAAGTTTTGCTTATCCGTACCCGTCAAAAACATATTGGTACCAGGAAGCTGTTATTGTTGTTAAGCCCGTTTTTATCGGCACATAAAATACAGATAGGCAGGGACAGCCTGTTTGAAATGCTTTCGGCGCATAAATTACTGGTTAGAAGAAGGAAAAGAAAGGTTCCGAGGACAACATTCTCAGACCATTGGATGAGAAAATATCCCAACCTGATTGTCGGGATGCGTGTTTTGTCTCCAAACAAACTGTGGGTTAGTGATATAACATATATCACTTTAAAGGATGACTTCGCCTATCTGAGCCTTATTACAGATGCTTATTCCAGAATGATAATAGGTTACCATCTGAGTAAAAACCTGTCGGCTGGAGGCTGTGTTAAAGCTTTAAAAATGGCATTGAAGCAGTTGCCTGCTGAAAGCGAACTGATCCATCATTCGGACAGGGGAAGTCAATATTGCAGTACCGAATATGTAGAGCAACTGGAAGGCATAGCAATCAGTATGACACAGAACTCTGATCCAAGAGAAAATGCCATAGCGGAAAGGGTTAATGGTATCATCAAACAGGAATTCCTCGAAGCATGTTATAATAGCTTTGAGCAAGCAGCCAGCGGAGTGGCCAATGCTATAACCATTTATAATTATGAGCGCCCTCACAGCAGTATTGATATGCTTACACCCTTTCAGGCGCATACATCAAGCGGAGAATTGAAAAAGCATTGGAAAAGCTATTGGCCGGTCAATAAAGAGAAGGAGGTAGCCATGACGTAGATGAGTTTTAGCAGGCATAGGAACTCTAAAATAAATAAGGCTTATAGTTATAGTTACAAACCTTATGAAGTTATTTATCGTTCATCGGCTTATTCCTGGCAGGATGCTCTCCAGCAGTGCCTGCTTCCGCTTCAGCCAGATACAGCAAATGTAAAGCGTATTTAGGATTAATCTATATTTGTAAACAACTAACAGGACTAAAGAAAAAAAGTGTAAACTTTTTTCAGGACGAGACAAATCTACAAATCAAAAAAATCCTGTAAATCCTGCCTAATCCTGTAAATCGTGTTTAGTAGGGATCCACATCCGGCTGCACAATACTTCCCTTACTCAGCTTAGTGGTCTGAAACTGTACAATCATATCCTTCAGTATCGCCTTAGCCTTTACAATGGAAATCCCATCCTTTTCAAACTTTAGCATAATAGATTTGATATAAAAATTACGGATGCGGCTTATCAACGGCGACTCGGGGCCAATTACCCTTTCGCCGAAGTGTTTTCGTAACTCATTGGCCAGGTAAACAGACTGGTTATACAGTATTTCGGGATTTTTATGTTTAATGTCTAAATTAATAATACGGTAGAACGGCGGGTATTTGAAGCTTTTACGCTCGGCCATTTCTGTGTAGTACAAATCGCTGTAATCATTAGCTATCACCTGTTTAATGATGCGATGGAACGGATCATAGGTTTGTATTACCACCTTACCCTGCTTGCCTCTGCGCCCGGCCCGGCCGCTTACCTGGGCCAGCATCTGGAAACTGCGCTCATTAGCGCGGTAATCCGGAAACTTGAGCAAACTATCGGCATTAATGATCCCGATTAAGGTAACATCGCTAAAATCGAGCCCTTTGGCTACCATTTGGGTGCCTACCAGTATATCGATTTTTTTTTCTTCCAGGTCGTTCAAAATGGTTTGCAGCGAATTGCGTGCACGGGTGGTATCCAGGTCCATACGGGCAATACGTGCATCGGGTAGCAGCAGGCTTAATTCATCCTCAATTTTCTCTGTACCAAAACCCTTGTATTCCAGGTGGGTAGATCCGCAGGCCGGGCAAATAGATGGTGAATCTTCCTTATACCCGCAGTAATGGCAATGCAGCTTGCCACTGCTTTTATGATAAGTAAGACTTACATCGCAATTGATACACTTGGGTGTAAAGGCGCAAATTTTGCACATCAGCACCGGTGCATAACCGCGCCGGTTCTGAAACAGGATAACCTGCTCTTTATTAGCCAAAGCTTCGGTTATCCCGGCCATCAATACGCTGGTAAAGTGCGATTGAATGGTCTTTTGCTTCGTCTCGGTGGCTATACTCACAACTTCCACATTAGGCAACTCTACCCCTCCAAAACGCTCTGTAAGTTCTGCAAAACCATATTTGCCGGTTTTAGCGTTATGATAACTTTCAAACGAAGGCGTGGCCGAACCCAGCAAAACTTTGCCATGGTGCATGCCGGCCAAAAATATGGCAGCATCGCGCGCATTGTAGCGGGGAGCAGGATCGAACTGTTTGTATGATGTTTCGTGCTCCTCGTCAACAATGATCAATCCAAGGTCATTAAAGGGCAAAAACAAGGATGACCGTGCACCCAATATCACCTTATAATCGTTATTAAGTACTTTTTGCCAAACCTCTACCCGCTCGTTATCATTAAAACGGGAGTGGTATACCCCAATGTCGGCTCCAAAATAAATGCGCAACCGTTCTATGATGTGGGTGGTAAGCGCAATTTCGGGCAACAGGTAAAGCACCTGCCTGTCGTTGCGCATCATCTCCTCAATCAGCCTAATATAAAGCTGTGTTTTACCAGACGAAGTTACGCCATGCAGCAACGTAACATCTTTTTCGAGGAATTGCCGCCCGATGCTTTCCAGCACTTCTGTTTGCTGCTCGCTTAAGTCAAAGTTGGTGATGGCATCTAAATCTTCCTCAAAATGGAGCCTGCTTACATTCTTTTCAACCGCGAATAAAATTTCTTTTTCTATGAGTGATTTTATACTCGATTCTCCCGCCCCACTCTCCTCAATCAGTTCATTTTTGGTGACAGCCTTTTGGGTGCGCGACAGTTTGATGTATGCCAGTAAGGCATCGGCTTGTTTAGGCGCGCGTTTTTCCAGTATCGGAAATAACTCGCGCAGGTTATCGGGATTATTATAAACCGGGTTTAAGGTGATAAACGTACGTTTGCGGGGCTTGTAACGCTCGCTTACCTCTTCACTAATGTGGATGAGATTTTTCTCAAACATCAGCTTCAAAATAGGCATAACTGTTTTTTGACCCAACAGTTTAGCTATGTCGCTTATGGTTAGCTCCGGTTGGATATCCAGCGCCTCCACAATTAAAAACTCTTTATCGTGCAGCGCGCTCCGGTCAATATCAAATTCTTTATTAAGCTCTATTTTGGTTTCGCTGGCCAGTTTCAGGGCGGCTGGCAGCGCAGCATTCATTACCTCCCCTACGTTGCACATGTAATAATCGGCCACCCATTGCCAAAAGTGCAATTGGTGCGGCGTAACCACCGGCAGGTTATCCAATACTTCAATAATATACTTGGCCTCATACTTCTCGGGGGCCAGCTCGCTTATTTCTTTTATAACGGCTGTATAAAGCTTGCTTTTACCAAATTGCACCACTACCCTTTTGCCAATGGCAATAGCATTGTTCATTTCAAATGGTACACGATAGGTGTAATTTTTTGAGATAGACAGCGGCAAAATCACCTCTACAAAAAGTGTTTTACGATCGGTATGCTCAAATTCGGTAAACTCCAACATATTGTTTTAGTAGAGTCAAGAATTAAGAGTCAAGAATCAAGACAACCCTGGTCTATTTCTTGTCTGAATTCTTGATGATAAACTTTAAATTCTTGTTTGTTAATGCTTGTTAAGAATCCCAATCTAAATGGCACCTGTTTCCTCTCTTGATTCTTGATTCTTGACTCTTAATTCTTGACTCTATTTAACTTTATCGCCCAAGGCAGCTATCGCCATCATCAGCCAGCCTAAAATAAACAACAGACCGCCCAATGGCGTTACGGGACCCATGTATATCAGCCAGCTCCAGCCTATGATATCGCGGCAGCTTAACAGGTATAACGACCCCGAAAAAAATATTATTCCGAAGGTAAACAGGTAATAAGCAGCTTTAATCAGCTTCCCCTTTGGTTCTTTAAAGGTAGATAGAAAAAGCAGGGCAAATACGTGGTAAAAATTATATTGTACGGCGGTATGCCAAACCTCTAACTGGCCGGGTTGCAAAACTGCTTTAAGCCCGTGTGCCCCAAAAGCCCCGGTTATTACGGCCAGCATTCCTAAAAGCGAAGCGGTGACGATTATTTGTTTGTTCATGCAGATATAAAAAGCTAAGTTAACCAATTGAAAGTATTACTTTAATGCCGCAGGGTAAAATTCTATCTTTGTAAAGCAAACCGCTATGAGACGACTGATAGTAACCACCATAATTTTACTGGCTGCCACTGTATTTATAACGGTTGTATATTTTAAAAATTTAAACCCGCCCGGAGTACGCAACAACCAGGTGATGCAGAGCATCCCCGATAACGCTGTAGCTGTATTTGAATTTAATAACGAGAAAGGTTTTTATGATATTTTTAATGGCAACCACCTGTTGGCTGCCGTTGTTGGCAAACAAAAATTAAGCGACCTGGATACTTTACGTAAGTTGCTGATGTCCTCGGCTTTGTCGGATCAATTTTTTTCGGGCCAAAATGTCTTTATTTCCGTTCATCCTGCCGATAGCGACGATATCGGATTATTGGTAACTACAACTGCATCTGTAGGTTTTGAGCCAAACTCGTTTAACCTGATAGCCGCACAATCAAAAGGAGCCCTTTCAATAGCTGTAAACCACAATGCTTTTGGGCTTGAATATGATATTTTGATAAAAGCCATTAACAAGCACTTTTACCTTATTAAAAAAGAGGATAATATTGTTGTGGGTAGTTTTTCAAAAGCTTTAATAAACCAAAGCGCACTATATAAAAGCGATAAAAGCAAAACCATATTTGTACCCCTGCCCGAACAGCAGAACGCCAACTCGCTGGCCAATTTATACATCAATTACGGGCAGCTATCTCCATTGTTTGACGAGTTTTTTAAAAACAAAAACACCGACATTTTTAAAAGCTTCCGTTTATTACCGGCCGTGGCCGCACTCAGTATAAATTACAAAAACGATGCTTTAATGTTTAACGGGCTAACCAGCTTAAACAGCCATACCTACAGCTATTTAAACCTTTTTACCAGGCAACAGCCGGTTATCAACCATTTAAAAGATATGTTCCCGGCAACTACGGCCTATAGCATTTGTTTCGCCGTTTCCGACCCTCAAAAGTTTGAGACCGACTTATCGCAATGGCACATTAAGGCAGGCGTAAACAGCGAAAAAGGTAAGCTATTTGATAAAATAAGACAAGAAACCGGCTTATTCTTAAAAACAGAATTTGAACCCTTGTTAAGTAACGAATTTGCCGTAGTAACTACCCGCTACCAGGAAAAATTTGCCGTTATTACTGTTAAAGACGGATCAAAACTATTGCCTTTGATGACTAACATCAGTACCATGGTAACCGACCATATAGGGCAGTTTAATTACGAAAAGTTACCGTTTTTTTTACTGGGCGATGCCTTCAGTATTTTCAGGAAACCCTATTTCATGATTATTGATAACTACCTGGTGCTGGCGGCATCCTCATCCGAGTTGGTTAGTTATACAGACACCTATATCAACCGTAAGTTCATCAGCAAAACCGAACAATACAACCAGTTTGACAATTTGCTGGCCGAGCGGAGCAACGTGGCTTTTTTTATCAATTTTAAAAACGCCCAACCAATATTAAAGCGCGACCTTAAAAACCCGTTTTATGATGCCTTTGAAAACAACCATCCTGGCTGGAAAGATTTTTATGGCGCAGCCTATCAATTCACAGCATCCGACAAGAATTTTTACACAAACTTTTGCATAAAAGCGAACAATATCGACACGACAGCGTTAACAAAGTAAAATTACTTTGGCCATTTCACAACCAACTTACGCTTAAATACGTTAAAACTACTGATTAATTTATTCTTTTTTACAGATAACCGTTTTTGAATTTTATCTTTAAAAAATTAAACGGACTAAGGCTCGCGAGATATTATATGAATAAAATTTACATTCTTTTCTTCTTTTTGCTCATCTCTTTCTCGGCTTCGGCCCAGCAATTTTCGCAGTATAACACCGGTACGCTCTACGATTCATTTGAAAACCCATCTGTAAGATCATTTATACCCGATTCAAGCAGGCAATACGCATTTAACTTTTTTTTACCAAACTTTGGCGCAAACGCCTACGTAACCGGAGATATCCAACAGGCGCTTAAAAACAGGATTTTTTCTACTACTCCAACTTATAAAGCATCGGCACTTCAAATTGGTAAAAGCAAGTACAATCATTTTAATGCCAATGTTAATGCCTACGGCCTAATGCTTAAATCGTTCACAAGCCTTAATGGCGATGTGGAGATGGGTTTTTCATACCAATTAAAAGCAGAAAGCCGCGGCCTGGTATCCGATGAAACTATTGCCTTATTTGACAATGTTGCCAATTTTAAGGGCAACCCATATGATGATATCTTCAACAATCATTTTCAATTACAAACCTATAACCAGATCAGTTACTCGTACCGCGAACGGATCAACAAACAGTTTGCTTTTGGTTTTAAGTTGAGTGCTTTGTTAGGTGTAAAATATTCAAAGTTTGATATTACAGGTTCGCACGCTGTGTTTGATTCGGTGAATAACCAGGCAACTCTCAGCATGCGCGGTCGTTATTATTCAAGCTACATACCGGGCCAGCCTTCTGCTCATGATTACCTGCCTACATTTCGAAGCCCGGGTGCTTCGATAACCATTGGAACATCGTACATAACCGACGACAAAATAACCATACAGGCAAATATTAAAGATTTAGGATTTATACACTGGAGCAGCCGTTCGCTTGCTTCTGATTTTGATAATACTACAACTATAACCGGGTTAGGATCGGGTCACCGTGAAGACAGCATATACAACGCGGTAATTAAGCTATTTAAAAGTACTGAAGCGATGTCAAAAATTGGCTCGTTTACCACAAAAACCAATGCGAGGGGTGAATTGAGCGCGTCAAAAACATACTGGATAGATTACGACAATAATTTCAAATACACCCCAACCCTAATAGGCTCAAAAGAGTTTTGGTTTACAGGTTTTACCGCGGCGCTGGTTAATCATGTGCAATATCAAAACTATACCGCTACAATTACAGCCAGTTACGATGATATGAAGCTATTTAATGTAGGTGCCCAGTTAATGTATAAAACCCCGAACTTTGAGGTATACGGAGGTACCGAGAGGCTTATTAACACAGGTAGGCTTGCATTTGCCGCCTTAGGTAACCAAACACAGATAGATCATATTGGCACCTACTCAGGCATGGACATATTTCTTGGTTTCTCGCTAAAATTTGGCGCGGTGATTGAACATCCGATGAACTCAAGCTACATCCCGATGGGCGAAAAAGGCTTTTTTGGAAGGTTGTGGGGACGATTGTTTAAAACAGGCAATTAAAAAAGAGTCAAGAGGTTAGAGTCAAGAATCAAGGCAGCATCCTTTGTTGGATAGGTTGTGTTTTTTAGGTAGCCTTAATTGAACACGGACAGATTTATTACAAGTTGCTTTTTTCTCGACCATCGCTCCAAAAGTCTTAACTCCTGACTCTAACTTCTTGCTTCTTTCTTAACTCCGGCTATAAAATCCTTGAGATAATAGGGTTCAAAATAGGCAACATCTTCGAAATCTTTATTGGCAAATTTTTCGGCTGCTTTTTGGGTAAGATAGGTTGCAGAGTTTTCGAAATTGCGTAAAAAACCAGCGTTTGGATGGCGGCCTAAAACAGCTTCACATTTGTCGGCACCATCGCCAAAAAAAAGGATTTGGTTATTATTTAGCAAATGAGCAAAACTGTGCTCATCAATAATTTCGGCGGCTGTATCTTTAAGTTTTTCGCCGGCTATATTAAAAACAGCACAGTAAACCTCCATTCTTCGGGCATCAATCATGGGGCATAGCAACGTGTTTTTATCAATAGATATGGTATTATCATTTATAACACCATAAGCCATCGCCTCCAAAGTTTCTATAGCTATCAGCGGCTTATCAAGTGCGAAGCACAGCCCTTTTGCTGTAGATACGCCGATGCGCAAACCTGTGTACGAGCCTGGGCCGCAGCTTACCGCAATAGCGTCAAGGTCGCGGTAAGTAAAATTACCGCTGGTTATAAGTTCTTCTGTAAATAAAGTAATAACCTCGGCGTGTTTATTCCGCTCATTTACCTGCTTAAAAGCCAAAACCTTACCGTCAGCAGCTAATGCTACTGAGCATGATGTTGTTGCAGTTTCTATTTGTAAAATAAGGCCCATCTTTTTAGTTGTGAGTTGTGAGTTTGAAAAGTTCAAAAACGCAATCATATTAACAATACAAAATGCTAAACCATTTAAGCCCCGAATACCACCATTGAGAAAAACTCAAAACCCATCCCTCAAAACTTAAAACTAATTAAGGTACAGGGTCATGCCCATGCCCTCCCCAGGGATTACAGCTGGCAATCCGTTTAATGGTTAGCCACCCGCCTTTAAAGGCACCGTGCTTCCTGATAGCCTCTACCCCATATTGCGAGCATGTTGGCGTGTACCTGCACGAAGCACCCGTCATAGGCGAAATAAAATACTGGTATACTTTTATCAAGACTATAAAAATATAGCCTATAAGCTGTTTAAACAAATTCACCAGCGCCATCATACAATTACATTATTGGCGGCAGTTAATTGCTCAGACAACAGCGCAAGCATCTTCAGCATTTTTTTTTCAATGGTGCTGTACGGCACAATCTCCTTACCAATATAACCTATAGACAGTACGATGGTTTTATCGGCTGTTTGCAGCAACTTGTATAAGTTTTGTTGTTTATGCAACCGGTAGCTTTCGCGCATACAGCGCTTTATTAAATTGCGGTCAACAGCATGTTTATAGCGCTTTTTGGAAACCGAAAATAATATTTGTGCAGGAAATTGCTGTGGTTCTGTATGATACAACCACGAGGCCTTAAAAGGATAACACAAAAAAGAAGAGCCGCTATGAAAAAGCTTATCTATAAGCCTTTTATTACATAACCGTTCTTCTTTTTTAAAAGTATACATAGTTGCTTATCTGGAACCGGGATTTAAGCAGACAATCGGTATCCATTGATTGGCAAAATGCCAACCAGCGCAACCGGTTTATGCTTTATGACGACCCTCGTCAGAAACTGATAATCTTTTTCTGCCTTTAGCTCTTCTGGCTGCTAATATTCTCCTGCCGTTAGCAGTTGACATGCGTTCACGGAATCCGTGTTTATTTCTTCTTTTTCTTTGAGAAGGCTGAAACGTTCTTTTCATAACTATTTATTCTATTCGTCGTTTTAAAAACAAGAGCGCAAATGTAGTAATATTTTAAAACTTTTCAAACACTATTTTTCTTATTTGTCGCTCTATATTTATTGCTGTAAATTAAGCGTTTTAAAACCACAATATGAAACTATCTATCCTGCTGCTTGTCATTTGTTTACCCTTTACTGCATTAAGTCAGGCTATCCCGGCAATTCATTATAAAATATATAGCACCGCAACACAAAAACCGGCAACAATTGCCGACATTATCAATAACATGGCCAAGGCCGATGTATTATTTTTTGGCGAGGAACACAATGATTCTACCGGGCACCTGCTCGAGTTGCAAATTTTCACACAACTGGCACAACAATATCCCGGCAAAACAGCTTTATCTGTGGAAATGTTTACTACCGATTGCCAACTGGTTTTAAACGAATACTTAAACGGTCTCATCCGCGAAAAAAACCTGGTGAGCGATGCACGCACCTGGCCCAATTACAAAGATTATCGCCCAATGGTTGAACTGGCTAAACAAAGCCAAATACCTGTGGTAGCGGCAAACGCTCCATCGCGCTATACCAACATGGTAACTCGCAATGGTTTAAACAGCCTGCAGCAACTTGATACGCAAGCCAAAGGTTATCTCGCTCCCCTGCCTATTGATACGGCTACGGGCCCCTATTACGATAAATTTGTAAAGATAATGGGCGGCCACTCCGCTATGGCAGGAATGCAAATTTATCAATCGCAAAACCTTTGGGATGCAACAATGGGTTGGTCAATAGCCCAATTTTACAAAAAACATACTGACTTTAAAATACTTCAAATTAACGGCGGCTTTCATAGCGAAGAAAAAATGGGTGCCGTTGCCCAGCTTAAGAAATACGCTCCAAAAGCGCGTGTTATCTCCATAGGCGCTTATGCGGATGATAGTTTTGATAACCCCGACTGGGCCAAGTTCAGTAAACTGGCGGACTATATTATCCTCACAGACCCCAAGTTGCCAAAGAGCTTTTAGATCATAGCTGATGGTTCACGGATCACATCAAAGCTACAATCTATGAACTATCAGCTATTGAACATTAAGATTTCCGGGCTGCTAAAAGATCCCTGATTTCAGTAAGTAAAACCTCTTCTTTTGTCGGGGCTGGATCGGGTGCCGGAGCAACCTCTGGTTCGGGCGGGCGCTTCATGGCATTGATTGTTTTTACAATAAGAAAAATACAAAAAGCCACTATTAAAAACTCAATGGTGATGTTAATAAAATTGCCAATATTAACAGTCACATCGGGTATTTTTTTAGCAGCATCGCCATGTTTCAGCAATATCTTGATATCTTTAAAATCTACACCACCTGTAATAAGGCCAATTGGCGGCATAATGATATCTGTTACCAGCGAGGTAACTATTTTACCGAAAGCGGCGCCAATAATAACACCTACTGCAAGGTCAACAACATTGCCACGCAGGGCAAATTCCTTAAATTCTTTAATTACGGCCATGATATTGATTTTTGGTTAAGATTATTAACACACTAATCAAACAAAAGTTTTTATTTAGCATTTATCATCATTGTTCCTATTGCCGTAAGTTATTTTAAAGTTAACGGTAATTGATGTATTTTTGGACACGTCTTAACTATGCTAAAACAGAACCTTCAACAAAAACTCTTACAAAAGCTATCCCCACAGCAAATTCAATTTATTAAATTGCTGCAGGTACCTACCGTATCCCTTGATACCCGTATTAAAGAAGAGCTGGAAGAAAATCCCGCACTCGAAGATCTGAGCTTAACAAACCTGAATGAGCCTGTTGAAGAATACCCGGACCGCGACCCCGACGAAGATACCTTTAATGGCGATGAAGAAAAGGGCGAAATGGATGAGTTTAACATAGACGATTATTTACAGGACGACAATGTAAATGATTACGGATCGCGATATGACCAAAATGGCGATGACGAGGATGAGCGAAAAGAAATCCCTATTGCTGTACAAAGCTCGTTTTTTGAAAGCCTGCAACTCCAGCTTGACCTATTGCCGCTAAGCGATAAGGATTTCAGAATAGGCAAACAAATTATTGGCAGCCTTGATGATGATGGATATCTGCGCCGCCCTATCATGTCACTTACCGACGACCTTGCCTTCTCGCAAAACGTAATGGCCGAAGACGAGGAAGTTGAAGACATGTTAAAAGTGATTCAAAACTTTGACCCGGCCGGCGTAGGCGCACGCAGCCTGCAGGAATGCCTGCTAATTCAACTTCGTAAAAAAGACCCTAATGACCTTATCATAAAAAAGGCAATTATTGTTGTTGAGCAATACCTTGACGAATTTACCCGCAAACATTACGATAAGCTGGAAAAATCGTTAAACATGGATTCGGATGAGTTGCGTGGCGTTATAAACGAGATTTTAAAACTTAACCCCAAGCCAGGCGACAGTAACGAGATTAACACCAAGCAAATGCAGGTGATACCTGATTTTCACATCATCAATAACGATGGGGTGCTGATACTCACCTTAAACTCCAAAAATGCGCCTGAACTGCGCGTAAGTCGCTCATACCAGGAGATGTTTCAACATTACGATAAGGCATCACAAAAGGATAAAAAACTAAAGGAAGCCGTGCAGTTTGTAAAACAAAAGCTCGACTCGGCCAAATGGTTTATTGATGCCATTAAACAACGGCAGCAAACATTGCTTAAAACAATGAATGCCATTATGCAATATCAGTACGAGTTTTTCCTTACAGGTGATGATAAAAACCTTAAACCGATGATCCTGAAAGATATTGCCGACAGGATAAACATGGATATCAGTACCGTATCGCGCGTGGCCAACTCCAAGTACGTTCAAACGGAGTTTGGCACATTTCTGTTAAAATCCTTTTTCTCTGAAGCTATTCAGACCGAAAGCGGCGAAGAGGTATCTAATAAAGAAGTTAAAAAAATACTGGAAGAGCATATTGGTAAAGAAGACAAGCGTCATCCGCTTGCCGATGAAAAACTGACCGATATATTAAAAGATGCCGGCTATAACATAGCCCGCCGCACCGTAGCCAAATACCGCGAGCAAATGAATATCCCGGTTGCAAGGTTACGCAGAGAATTATAGTTTGATGTGCAGATGTGCAGATGTGCAAATTTCAGATGTGCAGACGAAAAAAATACAAAAACAGTAAAACAGAAAATTCCCTGATTGATTTCAATCGGGGAATTTTTATAACGGAGTCCAATCTGCACATTTGAAATCTGTCATCTGCACATCTAAAAGGTATGCTGTGGACAGGTAACTTTATAACGGTTATTAAGCAGGATTCCTATAACTATTTCGTGCGATCCATTACTCACGGTGTTTAGGGCCGAGGTGGTAAAATCATAAGAGTAACCTACATTTATAAATGAGCTAAGGTTGAAACCAACCATGGCCGCAAAAGAATCGCTGCGGCGGTATGAGCCGCCTAACCAAAACTTGTCCTGGAACGATACTTTCATGTTTACATCAAAGGTAGTAGGCACCGGTTGTATCACCTTAACCAATACCGACGGGATAAGTGTAACATCATCAGACAAAAATAGCTTGGTGCCCGCCGTAAAGAAGTAATGAGGTACTGTTTTATTTAGCGATGAAGATCCGGTTACATACAAGCTTTGCGGCAATATTTGCTGCACCGATACACCAAAAAAGTAATCAGAAGCATAAGCCCAAACTCCAAAACCCAAATCGGGTTTCCACTGATTAGTGTTAAGGTTGGCCAGGATGGGATCAGAATCATCTACCCCACCAAAATGAAGTGCCGCGCGATCGAGCACGTTGTGGCTTACCCCCGCCGATACACCAACCGCCAGGTTTAACCTGTCGGTAAGCCCTAAATGATAAGCATACGTAGCATCGATAGTTGTTTGGCTTATGGGGCCTGTTTTATCGGATACCAAGGTTAAGCCAATACCGTGGTGGGGTTCTGCAGCCTGGTACTGCTGCGTATACAGCCTGCTTGAAGGATTAAGCCCGCCGCTTGCCGGGAAGGCCGTAGCATCGCCCTGTACAAACCTATCCCCAATGGGCGCGTTGATGCTTAAATAACCGGTTGTGGGCGCACCTTCAAGGCCAGTCCATTGGCTGCGGTAGCCTGCTTTAACATCAGTATAATTCTCAATCCCGGTTAGGGCCGGGTTTAGCAGGTAATTATTAAAAATATATTGCGTGTATTGGGGCTTTTGCTGCGCATAAACAAATTGTGCACCGGCAATAAAAAAAACAATCGCGTATAAAATTCTCTTCATTAATTTAACTTATAATGGTTACAGGTCCCAACGTAACCTGACGTTCTTTCTAGGGTTTTATTATATAATAATAAATTCCGGAAGGTAGTTTATTTCTTTTATACCTACCATTCCACGGGACATTGTAACTGATTGACGAATATAATCTTTCTCGGTATCTTATTGTATAAAGCACCGATATAATTTGATAAAATATCGACATATAAACTTTATCTGTTATAATTTGTATCCCAATTCGGGCTCGCCAGCACCATTAACCGGGAGTTTCAAGGCAAAACGTTTCCATATTTACACACTGTTTTATCTAACAATAATTACATAGCCCGACATTGGGCTGCTTCCGTTTTTAAGATTGATAACATAGTAATAAGTTCCGGATGAAACTATAATACCATTATATTTCCCGTCCCAGGGAACAGTATAACCAACTGACGAAAAAAGCTTTGCACCATAACGGTTGAATATATTAACCGTACAGCCCGGAAAAGCATCCAGGTTTTTAATTTGCCAAATGTCATTGCTACCATCACCATTTGGCGAAAATGCATTCGGTATAACAATATCAAGTTTAACAGGCTCTACAGTCAACACACCATCAATATAAGTAAAATCGTAATTACCAGACTGAGCTCCGCCCGCCTTTATGACATATTGCCCAACAGGCGACAATACATTAGCTGATGTTGTTACAGAAGGCAATACCGTCAGCTGCGAAATACCATCAAAATTCCTGAAACCGATATAAGTTATATCTAAATCGGGATTTGGCTCGCCGTATTTTCTGTTTTTACTATTGGCAATAACGGTTAAATTTGCTTTATTCACCATAATATCGGCATGGGCATAGTCAATTTTATAGTTAGTGGCTTTAAACGTTCCGCCAACTGCATAATCCAGTGATACCGAACCGCTGTATACGCCCACATTATCTGTTGCGGCCGCACCGGATGCATAAGTTACAGACACGCTTCCTATAGTTTCGGAATTTTGCAAGCCAACCCATGTAAATGAAGTAAAACCGGTGCCACCACTCAAGGCATCGCCGTAGGTTTTGTTTACGTTATTTGCAGTAATAATTAAGGGCGCCCTATTCACCGTATTGCTAACCATCGGTACATTTACATCTAATGCACCCTGGCTGGTTAGCACAATATTGCCGGGATAACTGCCTGCATTTGTAACGGAGGCAAGCCTAAAGTATATAATTGTTGATGTAGACAAACCGCTTGTCCCTATAGTGACAGTTTTTGTGAAAGTAATATTATCTGTGCTCACCTCTAAACCCACAGGTGGCGTAACCAAAATACCCAACGACAAATTGGCACCCGAAACCGTGAAGCTGGTTGTTGCCGACGGGGTGCCATAAGTAGTAACCAAGGGTTGTAGTGTTCCGGTTGCCGAAATGACAGGAACAGCGTCGACCACGATATCACCTGGCAAGTAGGTAATTATATAATTGCTGGCTTTAAAAGTTCCGCCAACAGCTAAAAATGCCTTTACTGAGCCTATGTAGGTGTTAATGGCATCGCCGGCTGCGGCACCCTGCCCGTAGTCAATACTTACACTGCCTATTGTTTCTGAGTTTTGCAAACCTGTTTGAGTAAATGCAGTTGAACCTGTAACGCCTGTAAGTGTATTTCCATATACCTTATGTACGGTATTAGCTGTTATAGTTACTGTTGCCGGCTTCACTGTTCCGGTGGCAGCCACGACAACATTGCCAGCACCTTTGCTGGTTAATACAATATCGCCTACGTAACTACCCACATCTGTTTTTGACGCCAGGCGCACATAAATAATTGTTTGGGCAACAGTTCCCTGGCCCCCTATTGTTAGCACGGGGCTAAAGTTAACATCATCTAAACTAACCTCAAAACCTTCCGGTGGCGTAACAAGGATGCTGGTAGTTAAATCCGAGCCTGACACGGCAAAACTGGGCGGCGCTGCAGAAGGGCTACCATAAGTGGATGTGATTGCCACTAAAGTACCTGTGGCAACAATGGTTGGCGCGGCTGTCGGCTTTACGGTTATGGTAAAAGTTATGGGCTCGCCATCACAAGGCGAACCAGCTGTTACAAAGTTACCTACAGAACTTGGGCCTTGGCCGGCAGGGACATCAGCAACAACTTTCTCTGTCTGGGTATCAATAACCTTCACCGAATTATTGTAAATATTGGATACATAAACCCTGCTGCCATCAGGGCTGATGGCTAATCCCTCGGTTGCCGAGCCAATAGCGATTTTATTTAACGTGGTAAAGTTGCCAGTATCAAAAACGTATACCAGCGAGTTTGTTGGCGGGTTATTGTTTGCATACAGGCGGGTACCGTCAGGGCTTATTGCCAGCCCCAATACAATTGATTCGGTAGCAATGGTGCCTATCACATCGTCTGTTAAAGTATTAACAACTGAAATTGAATTCCCGCTGCTATTTGCAACGTATAACCTGCCACCATCCGGACTTAAAACGGTATTTGATGGACCATTGCCAACAGGGATATCTTTTATAAACGCGTTGTTGGCTGCATTGAGCACTGTTATTTTATTAGCCAGATCGTCAGCTACATATATTTTACTACCATCCTTGCTTACCGTAATTCCAATTGGATAATTACCAACTTTAACCGTAGCAACAACCTCATTTGTGGCGGCATCAATTACCGACAGGCTGTTATCATTACTATTGGATACGTATACCTTACTGCCATCCGGGCTTACGGTTACACCGTTAGGACTTTTTCCTACCGTAATGGTTGCTAATACGGAATGAGAAGCAACATCGATAACAGTAATGCTATTTGAACTAAAGTTTGTTACATATACCCTTGTTCCCTTTGGATTTGCCGATACACCAATAGGATTTGCACCTGCAGTTAGCGTATACATCACTTTATTAGTAGCCGTATTGATCATGGATACGGTTCCGCCGTTAAAATTGGCCATAAAAACAAAACCCGCAAGTAAGGGCGTTACCTTAATTTTTGCTGTTATAGGAGTTTTGCCTGTATTAACTGCGGTAAACGCACCAATGTCGCCCGTTCCCGTTGCAGGCAGCCCAATCGCAGGGTTATCGTTACTCCATAAAAAAGCGTTCCCATTTCCGCTAAAGTTAACCGCATCAGTGGTTTGGCCGTTTGATTTTACCTGATCCGGCACTTTATCAACGGTTGGCAGCGGGTTAATAGTGGCGGTTAAGGGTACCATTTCTTTTACAGATCCTGATGTCAGAATCACATCTCCGGATATATTACCAACCGCTGCGGCGGCGCTACTTCTGATATAAATTACCTCTTCTGCAACACTTCCGTTATCAGGGGTTATTAACAACGTTGTCCCATAACCCGTATTTGGCGAAAGCGAAAATTCAAAACCAGCCGGGGCTACGGCAACAATATCTTCGGCCAGATTACTGGCCGACAACTTAAATTGTAACAAAGCCGGGGTTTGCGAAACAGTTCCGGCACACGAGGAAATGTTGCCGGTTACAGCGCTTGCAAAAATTGAAGGTTGCAGCCCGGCTGGGTTTACGTTTATATAATAGCGAAGTGGCTTATCAGTGCAATTCAGTCCATTTTTTATAAAATGCCCCTGCCCGTTTGGCGATGCACCTACCGCAACCGTTGCAATTACCTTATTGGTAAAGGTATTGATAACACTAACGTTGTTGGAACCTTGATTGGAAATATATAATCTGCTACCGCCCGAACTAATAGATATCCCGACAGGCATATCGCCAACATTGATACTGCTCACAATTTTATTTGAGGCCGTACTGATAACAGAAACTGTACCCGCTACAAAGTTAGTAGTGTACAGCCATTGCCCATCCAAACTTATGGTTATATCCGCAGAAGTTTGGCCGGTGACCGACGTATCAATTACCTGATTGACGGATGTATTAATAATAGATATAGAACCTGAATCTTGATTGGTTACATACAACCGACTACCATCAGGATTTAATACCAGGGCCGATGGGCTTGTGCCAACCGCTATATTTGTAATAAGCGTGTTTGTAGCTGTACTTACAACAGAAATGTTATTGTCGTTAAGATTGGCGGTATATATAAACCTGCCATCAGGACTCATTGTAATACCAAATGGCGATGCGTTTAATGCTATTTTTTGAATGATGCTGTTATCGGAAGTATTTACTAACAGTAAATTATTTGTGCCGGTGCAGGCTACGTACAATTTACTACCATCCAGGCTAGTTACTGTTCCTAATGTTATTCCGCCGGTGGCGATTGTTGTTGTGACCTTATTTGTTGTAGTATTAATAACACTTATACTTTGTGCAGTTTCGTTTGATACATATGCCGTTTTTCCATCCGGGCTCACGGTAACCCATACGGGATCTTTGTCGACACTTATTGCCGAAACCGTTTTATTGCTTGTCAGATCCACAACAGAGACGGTTCCATCGCCCATATTAGGTATGTAAGCAAAACCTGTAGGCTGCGCCACCGCCGTAATGGTTGCTTTAACACCCACCTTGCCGGTGTTGATAGCTGTAAAGGCCTGAATATTGCCGGTACCGTTTTGCAATAAACCAATAGAAGTATTATCGTTTTCCCAATCAAAAACACAACCCGCACCCGGGAAATTAATAACCTGCGTACTTGAACCACTTGTAACAGTTTGTGTAATTTGGGCCGAAACGCGGCAAGCAAAACAACAGAGAAATAGGAAAAGGTTTATTAAGGTAAAAATTTTATTCATGCAGGTCAGGCTCACTGTACCTGTATAATTTACAGGCTCATTTCGACCCTATAAATATAAAGCATTCTTAAACATCTACCTAATTATGGTTACACTTCCTGACACCACGTTACGGCCGTTCTTCGGATTGATAATATAATAATAAGTGCCCGGCGACAGGTAATTCCCTTTGTATCTGCCATCCCAGGGAACAGGGTAGCCAATTGATGAAAATACTTTTTGACCGTACCGGTTATACACTTCGACCGTATTGTTAGGATATTCATCTAAATATTTCACATCCCAAACATCATTTCTGCCATCGCCATTAGGCGTAAATGCATTGGGTATCACCAGGTATTTTAAAACCTTCACCATAACATCAGCCGAGCTCGAACAGCCATCTGCTGATGTTACAGTTAACCGGTAACTGGTATTTTCTGTAGGGCTCGCAACCGGATTTAATACATCATCATGATCTAAGCCTGTAGCAGGATACCATTTATAACTCAGGTTATGGCCCGTCGCCGATGTATTCAAGGTAACTGTAGCACCTTCAAGCACAGTTGGTGCCCCGGCTGAGCTTACTGTTGGTGATGGGTATACCATAATTTGTTGTTTCACAGTATCAGGACAGCTATTGGGAGTAGTATAAATATAGCTTACCTCAGCAGTGCCTGTACCGGCAACAGCCGGATCAAATAAGCCAGCCCTACTTACGCCCTTACCTGAATACCCCCCACTACCCTGCTGCCCTACTATACTTAAAGGCGCAAGCTGTACGGGTGTGGCTTCGGGACAAATTGACGGCACCTGCATCAAAGTAATAAGGTGGGTAGCTTTTACAACTAAAGGAAATTCCTGAATATTGGCACAAACGCCACCCGAGTAGGCTGCTACATGCACATTAAAAGTACGGTCGCCATCGGTAAATATGGGATAAGTGTAGCGCAGTTGCTGCCCATAAGTTGGATGTTCATACACCTGTAACGAGGAAGCATCTCCCATATCAAAAGTCACCTCCAGCCGGGTTATGTTACCAAAGTTAACCGAAGACCGGTTTTCAAAGAAAACTTCTTTATTACTACATACCGCTGATGGATCTTTTAACACCACGTTTGCTTTAGGAATATCGCCGTTAACTACAAAGGTTTTGGTTTTGGTATAGCTACAGCCATATTTTGAAGTTACTGTTAAAGTCACCTGGTAGTCATCACGCGCCTGGGTATAATGATGCCTGGGATTTTTTTCAGCAGATATATTATTGGCAGCGGTGGCGTTAATGTCGCCAAAATTCCAATGGTAAATAAAATCGGCCTCCGTGTGGTCGGCAATAATGCTACTGTCTTTAAATTGAACATAATCAGCAACGCACGCGTCGGGCAAAATAAAATCAACCACAGGAAGTGGGGTTATCACTACTGTTTTTTGTTTAACCGGGCCTGCACATCCGTTGGCGTTCAATACGGTTAACTTTACATTGTAAGTGCCCCCAATCGGGTAAACGTGTGTAAAAGGAGACTTATCTGTTTTTATTACAACTGCCGTACTGTCTCCAAAATCCCATATCCATTTTGAAATTGTACCATCGCCGGCAACAGACTGATCGGTAAAAGTTATATCCTGTGCAGGACATCCGGATGCAGCTACCTCAAAGTTTGCCACAGGCAAATTACTGATATTCACCGTAGCAGCATCCGATATATCGGCACAGCCATTTTCGTTGGTAATGGTAACCCTTACTGTGTAATTGCCAGCCTTTGTATACAAATGCGACGGGTTTTGTACTACATCGGTGCGCCCATCGCCAAAATCCCACAACCAGGTTTTAATTTCGCGGCCGTTAGTTGCCGATGTATCCCTAAAAAATGTGGTATCGCCCAAACATACTCCCGAAAAGTTGAACTTTGAAACAGGCGGGTCCGAGATGTTGAAGTCGAGCTCGACATCTTCGTCCGAACCACATTCATCGGCAACCGGGTTAAATACAGTTGCCAATATAGAGTAATCGCCGGCTTTATAAACCTGGTCGGCTGCATACTCATATAAATATAATGTTTGCCCGCCCTTTACCGACGTTGATTTTACAACCGGGTTGCTATCATTATAAGTAATACCATTTTTAAAATCCCATTTGATGTGCGTTGTTTTGTAAGGAAGGGTTAATTGTATTTTGTAGGTTACGCCAGAGCAGCCATTTAACGTAGCAGTATTGGTTTTGGGGTCATCCAGCGCTATAAACTGGGTTAAATTTTTCAAGTTGGTGCCCGCGGCGTAACCGTATGATTCGGCGTTGCCGAAGCCATACGCAATGGCGTTAAAACCATCGGATGCGCTAATGTGGTGAACGCCATTATAAACATATATCTGGGCATATGAATAAGCTGGATTATTGCTAACCGGAGTAAATTCAGTATACGGCTTACCGTCAAGCGCAAAGGTGGGTACGGCGGCTGTTTTAATAATTACATTAATATAGTTATTGGCAATCCTGAAATTACCGGTTGAATTTAAGGTGACATGATCAAGCGTTTGTTCAAGCGGATTAAGATAAATCATTTCAGGATCGCCTATATCCTGCGCGGTATCAATACAGTTAATTGTTTTAAATTGAGTTACGGCATACTGCACAACCTGTACAGGTTTATCGGCTTTAATAACATTGGGGCTGGTTGAATTAAACTCGTAATAACGTCCGTTTACAAAATCCGACGGTGAAAGGTTAGTACCATTCAGGTTTACCGTTGTGTTATCATCGCTTTTAACGATCCTGAAAACATCATAATAGCGGCTTTTTAGGGGCGCAGTGATATAATTTTTGCCCCAGGCTGCCGTTGGATAAACCTGTTGAAAAAGATTATCAGATGTATTGTTTTTGGTTATACAACCGATAAGTATTTTTGAACTGCCCGAAAAAACAGCCACTTTTTTACATGTGCCTGCTTGTGTGCTTATAGTACGGATGCGCGTACCTGTTAAATCATTATTTGCCAGTCCCTGGTACACCTGGCCTTTGTTTAAAATTACAGTAAAAGGCTTACCCGGAAGTTCGCCATTAAGCAGGTAGGTGGTTGGTGTTATTTCTACCGTAGTATTATCTTCGGTACCGATAACTGCAAATGTGGAATAAGACGGCCTTTTTTCGCTGCTGAGCGAATTGGATTGCTGGGTGTAACTAATAGAAAGATAATCTTTACCCAGCACATTTACAGGCAGTAAAAGTGTGGCGCCCGAAACGCTTTGAGCGAAAATATGGGCATAAACGGCAACCGGTTTTTGGGCTGTAATGTGAATACCTTTTAAACTTAATCCCTGTTGATCGATAAATGCGCTTGCGGGTATTGCAACAGTAAGTATCTGCCGTGCAACAACATCATAGCTTTGCGAAAAAGTACCATCGGCAATGGCAACCGTTACCCTGGTATTTACATCGGCGGTAATGTAAAGATCCATTTTACTTACAGTACCATTAGGATCGCTTGTTGTAGGTGGATCAATATGATCCATATAAACCGTCCAAAATTCGGTACCCTGGTTTGAAAAACCATTTTGCGCGTTTGCACCTGAATTAAAACACAATAAAAAAAGAGAAACAGATGCGAGATATGAGATTCGAGATTTGAGACTATTAAGTACTGTTAAACATAAACAATCGCACAAATTAGCTTTGCAAATCGTTTTCATGTCAATATTAGCTTTGAAATGTAAGATTTGAAATACTAAACATGTACAGATAATTAATATGTAGTGTGATGCCCGTTAAACCTACCTAAATTATCCCCCGGTTTTATGAAGCGATTCCAGTTCGAGGTTTGCTATTTGCAATTTATAGGTTAGCTCCTTATTTTCCCGTCGTAGCTCATATATTTCTATAGCATTTTGAATATAAATTTTTAGTTCGTCGTTTTGCCAGGGTTTTACCAGGTATTTGTAAACCTGCCCGCGGTTAATTGCATCCATTACCGCATTAACATCCGAAAAACCTGTTAAAAGTATGCGAATAGTATCGGGATACAAAGGTAAAATTGACTCTAAAAATTCGATACCCGTTGTAACGGGCATACGCTGATCGGTAATTATAACGCCTATTTCATAAGTTTGCAGCACCTGGAACCCCTCGGCTGCCGATTGTGCTGTATAAATATTAAAACTTCGCCTAAACGCCGCCTTAAAACTATTTAAATTATTTATCTCATCATCAACATACAACACTCCAACGGGCATGGCAAAAACTTAGGTAATAAATTGGTTCAATAATCGGTATGAAAAGTAAATTTATATAAAGTTTTAATCTTTGCGCGTTTTTTAACAAAAATTGCGGAGAAACGAGAAAAACCGGACCTATATTGCCTGGTATGGATGGTCAAAATTTATAAAAAACAATTCCCACAAATTAAGGCGAATTCCGCAAATCGGGGTTTGCAAAACCGCTTTTATTTGTGGGTAAACCATACAAATTTATAAGCATCTTTTTATATTTTCAAAACCGCAGTTTATTCATGCACAAACGGGTAAAACAGGGCAATTAAACTCAACTTTTCAATCATAAATATGCTATTTATTGAAACAAAAAGTGCATTTATTTACACAAAAACAACATGAGGATATTTTGCGCAAAAAATCAAAAAAAACAGTCTGAAAAACCCGGTATCTCGAACTTTGAAACTGCCAGGCCGGATACTCAAATCCTTAAAAAAACTTCTCGGGGTTTGGTACAAGGTTTAAAAATGACTCGAAATTTTGTTCGTAGTGCGATTGATCGAGCTTATAATAAAACGCTCCTTTTTTTGAGGATAGCTTATCCTTTTCGGGTTGCTTAACCAACAAGCCGGTTGATAACAGTTTACGGCTGAAATTCCTATCGTCGAATTTAGTTTGATAAACCCCTTCGTACAGCGCCTGCAATTGCGGGATGGTAAATTTTTCGGGCAAAAGCTGAAACAGTATCGGGTGAAGCGCTGCTTTATAGCGCAGCTGCCTTAGTGCCAACCTAACCATTTGGGCATGGTCAAATATCAAATCGGGCATTTCATCCAGTAAAAACCATTCCGGGTGATATTCTTCACTCAATTGTTTTTCGTACTGGTGAATATCTATCAACGCAAAATAAGCTATAGAAAGCGTACGTTCAACCGGGTCACGGTCGGGGCTGCCAAATACGCGGAACTGCTCCATGTACACATTTTTAAGCCCGGTACGCAGCTCTAAAACACGGTTAGCGGCATCGTCCGGCGATTCTGAGGGCTGAATAAAGCCACCCATCAAGCTCCATTTATGTTTTTCGGGCTCAAGGCCACGCTGAACCAGCAATAATTTGATATTCCAGCCGTCAAATCCAAAAATGATACAATCGGTAGCCACTAAAATGCGTTTCTGGCCGCTATACTTCTGCATAATTTAGTTAGAGTTTATTTGCAAGTGTAAAAATAATTATGCAATTATTTAGTGTTAATCCGACAACTATTTTGTAAGCCGGTATTATCGGGTGTATATCCCTGTAATACCGGGCTTACCCCGATTGCCTGAATTTTTAAACCATCACCGGTGATGCACTTTTCAAGTACCCCTCAAGCACCTTTGCAATCAATTTAGGAATGCCTACACAACATCTTATCCACAACTTCAACATCCGTTAATTTTATACTAATTTATTATATATCAATAAATTAGTATAAAAAAACAACCTAAAAAATATTTTCTGTAATCAAACAAGGGGCATTTATCGTCATGGATAAACGCCCCTTGTTTTGTTATGTACAAATTTACTAAAACGATGAAGTTGTGCAATTTAAGGCACATGGTTATCGCAGGTAATACGGCAAAAGGATAAATTATCCTATTCCCATTTTTGTTAAATCGTACATATTTATTGTCGGCGTATACATTTCGGTATCGAAGCGCACCATGAAAGTTTTACAGAGGCTTGTTATTAAAACCGAGCGGGACATCATCCTATAGCACCTGGAGGTTTATTTAAAACTCAAACTATCAGCAAATTACTATTCAGAAGCTATTTTTATTGCCAGCTGTACCAGCTTCAAAAAAGCGGCCCATGAGCCCCGCTATCCCCGGCACCAGGGCGATTAACCGGCATTGCGCAGCCACTGGCAGGGTTTTATATTCGCGACATAAGATTAACTTTGGTTATTGATAAAAAATGGCCGGTAATGTGTCGTTATCATTGCCTGCCTTAAGTTATCAGTGCACCATTAGCACTACCAATGCTTACATCAATATACCAATAATACCATCATTTATAAATAAACCCAATTACACCATTATCCTGTTTTATGAAAAAATATCTATGTTGCCTTATCTTGTTATCTGTCGCTACGGGCAGGCTATTTGCCCAGGGCAAACCTATTGATCTGACATCGCCAAATGGCGAGCTTAAGGTAACCATAACTACCGGCGACAAAATTTATTACTCCGTATATGGCAACGGTAAAGAACTGCTAACCAAAAGCCACCTGGGGCTTAATCTTAATGATGTTACCTTAGGCCAAAACCCCAAACTTCTGAACTCAAAGCGTATACACGGCGAAGAAACCATCAAACCATACATCTCCCTCAAATTTTCGACCGCTAAAAGCGTTTATAACGCTGTTCTGTTAAACTTTAAAGGAAACTACTCTGTAGAGTTCCGTGCTTTTGATGATGGGATAGCCTACCGCTTTGCCACCACAAAAAAGGGCGATATAACGGTAATGAGCGAGGATTTTGGTATAAACTTCCCTGAAGATTACGCGTTAACCCTGCAGCAGCCGGGTGGCTTTAAAACCTCCTATGAAGATGCTTATACGCACGTTTCATCGGCTGCATGGAAAGAGGCCGACAAAATGTCGACTCTGCCGGTGTTGATAGATACCAAACAAAACTATAAAATACTGGTCAGCGAAGCCGACCTTTCCGATTATCCGGGTATGTTTTTAAAAGGTACAGGCAGCAACGGCGCCGAAGCTACCTTTCCGAAGGTTCCGCTGGAATTTGGCCCCGACGGCGACCGGAGCCAGAAGATCTTAAAATCGGCAGATTATATTGCCAAAACATCCGGCACCCGTAATTTTCCGTGGCGGTATTTTGTAATAACTAAAAACGATAAGCAACTGTTAGAAAATACCATGACGTTAAGGCTATCGTCAAAAAGTGTTATTGGTGACGCAACGTGGATTAAACCGGGCCAGGCCAGTTGGGAATGGTGGAACGATGCCACCCCTTACGGTCCCGATGTAAACTTTGTTTCGGGCTATAACCTGGATACCTACAAATACTATATCGACTTTGCTTCCAAATACGGCGTTAAATACATTGTGATGGACGAAGGATGGGCCAAAAGCACAACCGACCCGTACACGCCTAATCCTAAAGTAGACCTGAAAGAACTAATTCGTTATGGCAAGGAAAAAAATGTGGGCATCATTTTATGGCTCACCTGGCTTACAGTACATAATAATATGGATTTGTTTAAAACCTTTCATGAGTGGGGCGTTAAAGGCGTTAAGATTGATTTTATGGACCGCAGCGACCAATGGATGGTAAAGTACTATGAAGATGTAGTTAAAGAAGCGGCCAGGAACCAGGTTTTTGTCGATTTTCATGGTGCCTTTAAACCTGCGGGGCTCGAATATAAATATCCAAACCTCATATCGTACGAAGGCGTACGCGGCCTTGAACAAATGGGTGGCTGCTCGCCCGATAACAGCACCTACCTGCCATTTATACGTAATGCCGTAGGCCCTATGGATTTTACACCGGGGGCCATGATAAACATGCAGCCCAACGTTTACAGCGCACAACGCCCCAATGCAGCTGCCATAGGCACCAGGGTTAACCAACTGGCCATGTATGTGGTATTTGAAAGCGGCATACAAATGCTGTGCGATAACCCATCGCTTTACTACCGCAACGCCGATTGTACCGAATTTATAACCAGCGTGCCCACCACCTGGGACGAAACCCGGGCATTAATTGCAGATGCCGGCCAGGTTGCAGTGGTAGCCAAACGCAAAGGCGAAAAATGGTTTATCGGCGGCATAACCAATGGCAAAGAAAAAACCAGGGAACTGGAACTGAATTTCGATTTTTTGGATAAAGACAAAACCTATACCATAACATGGTTTGAGGATGGCATAAACGCCGGTAGCCAGGCTATGGATTACCGCCGTAAAACCAAACAGGTAAAAGCCGGCGATAAAATGACCATCACCATGGTACGTAATGGTGGTTTCGCGGCTGAGTTAAAATGAGTTTCTTTTTAGTAGCCCATTGTTGAAAAATTGGATGACCCGGATGAACTATCATCCGGGTTATTTTGCGTTTCAGCAACGTTTAATCAGGATCCTGAGGGCTTAGGCTGTGCAACAATTTTTCCACTTCATCACCATAGTTTTCGGTGTAGCCAAATTTCAGGGCAAGTATAAAGTTTTGTTTTGCTTCAATTTTGTGTCCTTGCTCCATCAAAACAATACCTCGGTTCTTGTACGCGTAAGAATTTCCCTTATCCAGCTCAAGCGATTTATTAATCATGCCAAGCCCTTGCTCCTTCTCTCCCAGCCTGAACTTCGAGAAACCTAAGTTATTCCAGGCATAGGCAATTGAAGGATCTGCCTGTATAACCTGCTCAAATAAAGGCACCGATTCTGCATAACGCTCCTGCAATTGCAGGTTAAAGCCTTTGTTATTTAAAAACGATACGTTATCCGGCTGTACCTGCAAAAGAGCGGCTAACATCTCGCCGCACTCCCCGTACCTTCCCATCATACCATACAGAAGTGATAATGAAAGTCGTAAATCGGTATCATCGGGCTTAAGCTCTGCCAATTCAGTCATTAGCGACAATGCTAAATCGAAATCACGCAGCTTTTGGCTGGCGAAAGCCATTAACACCTTGAAGTGCATATAATTGGGCAAAAGACTTAAACCTATCAGGCATATTTTTAAAACATCATCAAATTGCCCATAAAAATAAAAGTTAAGGGCATTTCGATACAAAGCGTCAACCCGCTTCTTTTTCGATGCTTTTGACAAAAAAAAGAGTTCTGCTTTGCTATATGGTTTTTCCCGAACAGCTTGTACAGGAGATGGAAACCGTTTTACCGGTTTTTTAAATTCGGCTCCCGTAATATCTTCAATTAATATCCCAGCCTGGCAAAAAGCCTTGCTTACCTCATTATCATAACTTAAAATAGCCAGCAGCAGGTGTATGGTATTGGTTGGGGCAAAATCATCAATGCCCGATATTTGGAAAGCATCCTTTACAACACGTTCGGCCTCTACCGTTAAAGGCATTGAATGTCGCAGTGTTTGCTTGCCGGTTGCAGGATACAACGCTTTTATTTTTGTTTCCCAATAATCCAAATCACAATGCCCTAAGTATTTTGTAGCCTTGCATTTATTTTGCAACATGGCTACAAAAAGGTGGTCGTAATTGATAAAGCCATGATGCCAGGCGATAGCCAATTTGCGCGATTCGGCCGTAACTATCTCAAAGTCACTTTTAATTTTACCTGCCATTGTATCCCAAAATCATTTGCATAAATATAACAACCTTATGGAGAATGCTACGGCGAAATATCTTTTGCTCCCGCGAATTTAGCGCGCCGCAACTGATCGTATTCATAACTTACCTTCCAGCTTAAATTAGGTATACGACCGGTTGGTATTTACGACCTATATATAGTAACTTGGCCATATCAATCTCGGCCGTCAAGCTTTCGGCCCGGTAGATATCATCTTTTAGCAGAGGCGTTAAAAACTGTAATAGAGACCACTACTAATAGTACACCGGTTGTAAAAACGAGCAATGATCTCCATCACAAATACTACCACCTTAATCTACATCCCCAGAATTCAGTGAAACTATATACAGAAAAAATCAGCAGAGGAAAAGTAAGCAATATCACTGTGGTAACGGGAATTGAAGCTTTTTATCACATGGGGTTTGAAATCATCGAAGTAGAGCACTTTGACGATCTTGCCGTATCCCCGCACAACATCTTCTTTGGCAGCATAAGCTTCGTGCAAACTGCCTTGAATAAATTAGACTTTGAAATCCCTGAACATATTGACTACCCTGGTTGCCTTTCGAAATTTTATGGAAGGAAAATAACCGAATCTACAATAGATAAGATTGCAAATAATCCCGAATTGTGGAATGTATTTGTGAAACCCAGGCATAAACTTAAAAAATTCACGGGCAGGCATATTAAAACTACTTATGATTTAATCGGATGCGGTGATATAGAGGGCGATGTACCAATATGGGTTTCTGAACCTGTTGAGTTTATAAGCGAATGGAGGGTCTTTGTAAGATACAAGGAAATACTCGGTGTAAAACTGTACAAGGGAGACTGGAGAAACCAGTATGATTATAAAATTATAGAAGAAGCAGTTAATTCATATAAGAATGCACCCGCCGGTTACGCTATTGATTTCGGTTTAACAGCAGATGGAAGATTTTTGATTGTAGAGGTTAACGACGGATACGCTATTGGAAGCTATGGTCTCTTTTATATCGATTATGCAAAACTTATTTTTGCACGATGGGCAGAAATGACACAGCAGGAAGACCAATGTAACTTTTAAAACTTTCGCTCAATGTGTTTCGCTACCTACAATGAAACAAGCTCCTGTCTTGATTCTTGACTCTTGATTCTTAACTCTACTACCTAACTCACCCTCTTCCCATGCAGCAGCATATCAATCGCTTCATTTAAGCCACCTGCACGTATCACCTCGCCGGAGTTTACAAAGAAAATCTCGTCGGCATTTTCAATAGTGTTCAGGCGGTGGGCTATGATTACGCGGGTGGTGGTTTCGGGCAGTTTGTTCAGGATATCGCTCAGTAGTTTTTCGGTAATGGTATCAATGTTGGCGGTGGCTTCGTCCAAAATCAATATCTGCGGATTACGCAGTACGGCCCGCATAAACGCTATCAGTTGTTTTTGGCCAAGGCTAATGCTATCGCTGCTTGAAAGTACAGGAGTTTCCAGCCCGTTCTCAAAAATAGCCAGCAGGCCACCCAGGTTGGCATCAGTAATCACTTTCTCTAACTGTTCGTTGGTATGCTCCTTGTACATATCATTACTGTACAGGATGTTATCCTTTACAGTGCCGCTAAATAAAAACGGTTCCTGTAAAATAAATCCTATTTTAAGGCTGCGTTCTTCAGCGGTATAGGTACGGATGTCTTTACCATCCAGCAGTACCAATCCTTTTGATGGATCATACAGGCGGGCTATTAATGATGCCGTAGTGGTTTTACCGCCACCTGTTGGGCCAACCAGTGCGTAGGTTTTACCCCGCTCCAGCTTAAAGTTAATGTTATGCAATATCTCTTTGCTTTCATCGTAACTGAAATGCACGTTCCTGAACTCGAGTAATGCTGCATTAGGCTCGGTTATGCCAACCGCTATTTGCGGCAGGTCACTCTCCAGAGATAATATCTGCGAGATCCTGTCCCAGGCAGCCATGGCTGTCTGGAAGTTTGACCATAAAGCGGCAAGTTGCCTCAGTGGGTTATAGAACAAGGTGGTGTATGACAAATAAGCGATAAGAGCGCCTGGGGTAAACAATGATTGACTACCATACAGTTTATGAGTAATAAGGTAAATACCAAATGTAAGCACTATCAATTGGGCTATACTGGCAAACAAGCCATAAACCGGCACAAAAACGTTGTTAGCCAATCCCGCGCCGATGGCCTTTTCATAATTTTCACCGTTGGCGATAGCAAATCGCTTCCTGAAATAATCTCGGCGGTTAAAAGCGATAATCACCTTAAAGTTATTTAAACTTTCCTGGATCTCGCCGCTTAAGCCGCCGGTACTTTTTAAGTTGGCAGCGTTTTTAGCTTTAACCCATGGCGATAGTACAACAGTAAGTAACAGGATCACTAAAACGGGTGCTAATGCTGCCGCACCCAATTCAATGTGGATGACAAGCAAAAATATTCCCGCCCCTACCATGGTAGATATATTACCGATAAACTGCATCAGCGATTGCGAAAAAAACTGGTTCAGTTTATCTGTATCATTATTTACGCGGGATATAAGGTCTCCCGCCTTGTTTTGATTAAAAAAACCGACCGGCAATTGCTGCAGTTTGTTAAATATCGCGTTACGCAACGTAAACAGCATGCGCTGCCCCACGCCCCCCATCAGCGTAGTTTGCTTATAGCTGGTAAACAAGGCCGCGGTGTACATACAAAGTAATAAAATGGCGTTGTGTATAACGCCATCAAAATTTTTATGAAGCACATAATTATCGATGGTATGGCCGATAATGAAGGGGCCCAGAAGGTTCAGCGTGGAGTTGACCAGGATGGCTATTAACGCTATAATGAGCGTTCGCTGCTCGTGCGATATCAGTTGGATCAGCTTCCGCAGGCCTGCCCAGGTTGATGTTTTTGGCGCAGTTTTACCAAGCTGGTTAAGATCGTAATTCATTTGTTGATAATATTTTTTGTGATACTTATTTAGAAGTTCTGAGTCTTAAGTCCGAAGTCTTAAGTCGTGACTCCAAGGAAGTTTTTTACTTCCGACTTAAGACTCAAGACTTTCAACTTAATACTCAGGACTTAACCGATTCGTAATTACTTGTACTTTGTTGCGAGTTAAATATCTGTACGTAATCGGTACTGGTTTTCATCAGGTCGTCATGTACACCGCTGGCTACAATTTCGCCTTCCGTCAATAAAATTATCTGGTCGTAATGTTCAACAGAGGCTATTTTTTGGGTAACTGATATCAACGTTAAACCCGGATAGTTTTGCTGAATATTTGCAAGGATCTTTTTCTCGGTGTTGCCGTCTACCCGGGCGGTAAAATCATCCAGTAACAAAACTTTAGGGTTAACCGCCAATGCACGGGCCAGCATGATACGTTGTTTTTGCCCGCCCGACAAACTGGAACCACGTTCGGAAACAATGGTATTCAAATGCTCGGGCAAACTGCCGATGAAGTCCTTCAACTCCGCGGTGTCGATAGCCTTTTGCAACGATTCATCGGTAACTGTATCGCTGAAAGCTATGTTTTCGCGGATGCTCATATTAAATATAATGCTGTCCTGGAAAACAAAGCCTACCTGCCGGTGAAAGGATTCACTGTCATAAGCCGCTATGCTTTTATCATCATATAAAACCTCGCCGCTTGTTGCATTGATAAGCCCGGTTAGCAGGTAAAGCAATTGGGTTTTACCTGCGGATGTTGGCCCTATAATGGCAATTTTTGACCCAGCGGTAACTTTTAACGATATTTCCTTAAGCGCCAGTTTTTGTCCATAAACGACTGATACATCCTTCAACTCCACATTGCCGCGAAGTGCATCTTTTAAATCGCCCCCTTCGGCAACATCCGGTGCATCCAAAACAACGCTGATACGGGTATATGATGCACTGGCCTGTGCTATCAGGTTGCTCATAAAACCAAGCACAAATATGGGGAATATCAATAGCGATAAATAACTGTTGAACGCCGCGAAACTACCAAGGCTCATGGTGCTGTTTATTACAAAATGCCCGCCCATTACTAAAATGGTTAACCCGGCCATGTTGGCGGTAAAGGTTACTATAGGAATTAACCCGGCAAAAAAAGTCAGGATTTTTAAACCGTAGTTTTTGGCTTCGGTGTTAGCTGCCCAAAATTTATTAAACTCCAGCTGTTGCGAGTTAATAACTCTGATAAGTGCCGCCCCTAAAATACTTTCGTTGATAACTTTGTTAAGCGTATCTATTACCCCGCGGCTTTTCATGAATAGCGCCCGCACATTTTTCAAAACGTAAGCAAACGTACCACCTATAATGGGAATAATAACAATAACAGCCAGCGCCAAACGCCAGTTAATAGTGAGCAGCATTACGCTACAGCCAACAATGGTTATAATCGACGTAACTATTGATACCAGCGCCTGCGATACAAATAACTTTATAGAATCAATATCGGCCGTAAGATTAGTTAACAGTTTTGATGGATTGGCCTGCTCGATAAAGGCATGGCTTTGGCGCGATATTTTATCTGCCAGCTTTTCGCGCAAGTCCTTCGCTACCAGTTCTGACGAGTAAGTTTGTATCACACTCTGGATAGAGCTGAAAATAAACACCAGTATTGCCGCCAGTGAAAACTTTTTAATCACATCGTTAACTACAAACTGGTGATGGGTGTAGGCATCAATACCATTGGCAATTATTTTGGGCAGCCAAAGGTTAATTGCCGTAGCCGCTACAGAAAACACTAATAATAGCGTAACCCAACCCAGGTATGGCTTCAACAGGCTGAATACGCCGGGTGTTTTTTGATTTGGTTTGGTTTTATTGGGTTGCATATGCAAGTTATATTAGATGCCGTAAAAATATATTACAAATAAACGCTACTTTATTGGACGATTGATAATCAAAAACATTTTAACACGATTTAAGGATTTATCGGAATTTACAGGATTTTGAAAAAAATTGAATAGCTCCAAACTAAACTCTTTTTATTTCTTCGCTAAATTAAAGAAATGTAAACCTTTCTTAATGCCTCAATTCAACTACTACCAATCCGAAATAACTTTTCAAATATATTACCATTTAGGAATAAATAAAACTTTTTAGAAATATTTTTTTATTTTTATGCCGAAATAGGAACATCATGAAGCCCGTAGTCGAATTAATTAAAGCTTGGTCGGAATTTGAGGAGGTAAGTGCGGACCATACCGTTGAAACATTTTGCAGATACTACCTGCAAAAACAACGACCGCAGCCCAAACATCCGGGTAAAAAAGGCGAACGCATTATGAATGGTGCCTTCCTGTTAAAGACCATCGGCCGCATCATGAGTGCCTATAGCCTTTATTTTCGTGCGGCGGTAAAACATATTGCGCTCCCCCCTGCCGAAAGCTTCTACTATCTTAATGGCCTTAATCATTTAGGCGAGGTACGAAAAAGTGACCTGATCAACTACATGTTTGCCGAAACCACCACCGGTATGGAGGTGATTAACCGACTGATAACCGAAAAGAAAATTGACGAGCGTACATCGCCAGACGATAAACGTGCCAAACTCATTAAAATAACCGGAGAAGGACTGCGCGCGCTGGAGGAATATTACAAGATATCGGGCAAAGTTGTGGAAATGACTTTTAAAGGCGTAGATGATAACATTTTAATTGATTGCTTTGAAATGCTCCGCTTTTGCGAGCAACGCAACTCGGGCGTAGCCATCGAGCTGAAGAACAAGCCGTTTGACCAGATGTATGAGCAGGTGATGGCCGATAAACAAGTGTAATAAAAACATCGCTTTGCCAAAAGGTAGTTGGTTGAGCACATGTTCTATTCCCCTATAGGTGACGGGAAGATTATTCAACCGCTTTTAAATAAAATTATTCTATTGATGTCAATTTAAATAGCGTCAGCGTATCTTTGGCTATGCTTAGCCAGGAAGATATTCAATTTTATATTTCTATTTTAAAGGGAGTAAATATTATTGATATATACAGGCTTTTTAAAACAGCAAAAACAAAAAAAATACGGGCGGGAGAAATTTATATTCACGAAGGAACAGCCTCCACAAAGATGGGCCACATAAAAAAGGGCCTGATGAGGGCATACCAGTTAAAGCCCAATGGCGACGAAATAACAGTATTAATACGCTGGGAAAGCCAATTTGTTGGTTCGTATGATACCATCATGTGGCAAAAGCCTTCCCGTTTTATTTTCCAGGCCCTGGAAGATACCACGCTTACGGAAACGGATTATAACCTGGTGCAGGAAATGGCCGACCGAAACTCTTCGATAGGCGCCTACAGATCTATCTTCCAGGTAGATATGCTAAAGGAAGCAACAGATAGAATAGAATCTTTTGTGCTGCTGTCGCCTACAGAAAGATACCTTAAACTGATTCACGAAAAACCGGATATAGCTAACCGGGTGCCTGATAAATACCTGTCTACCTATTTAGGGGTTACGCCGGTTTCGCTTAGCCGTATTCGTAAAAGAATAGCTTACGGACAACAGCATTAATTAGCTTTTGTTAATTTTTTTAACGTGGCCCGCTTATAGGTTTGCAGTTGCATAAATGCAAAACACTATGAGCAATCAATATCATTTCCCTGCCGGCAATAACACGCTTCAAAGCTTAGCCGGATCATTCAAAGCAATAAAAGATCCGCTAAGCTATGTCTCCGGGGAAATAAAAAAGTTCGGGGGTACTTACTCCGGATTTATGCCTGGAAAAGGGCGGGTAATAGTTACCAGGGATAGCAGTTTTGTCAATTATGTCCTTCGGGAAAATCACACCAATTATCAAAAAGCCAGGCTGGATACAGATGTAGTTAACAAGCAATTAGGCACGAGCCTGCTTTTTGTAAACGGGGATGACTGGCGAAGACAAAGGCGGCTTATACAGCCTGCCTTTCACCATAACAGTATAAACCAACTGTATGAAACGGTGATGAATACCGTGAATACCTATATAGCCAATTTTCCGCAGGGGGCGCAGGTCGATGTATATCCGTTAATGCGTGAGCTCTCCTTTTCGGTGTTGCTCAATTCGTTATTTAATATCGATATGTCCCGTGAGATGACCGATGAATTGTGCCGGGGCTTTATAGATCTGCAGGACTTTATGGCCAAAGATGTTCTTCAGCCTTTCAGAAGATTTTTATACCCCGTAACAGGGGCCGAGAAAAAGCTGATTAAGCAATGGGATGGTATCAGGGATATGCTAAGAGGTATTATCGCGCAGCGGCGGACAGATGAAACGGGACATAACGACTTGTTAGCAATGCTGCTAAATGCTCGGTATGAAGACACCGGACAAGGAATGTCTGAAGAACAACTCATCAGCGAGTTGCTTATCCTGCTTTTTGCAGGGCATGAAACAACTGGCAGCACACTTTCATGGCTATTATATCTTATTGCCTCAAACCCGCAGGTTTGTGAAAAATTAATAGACACGACAGGCGAAATAGATATGTTGGACAGCCCGCGCGATAGCTATATAAATGCCATAATTAATGAAGGTATGCGCCTGTATCCTTCAGTGTGGATAAACGAGCGGGTAGCTATAAAAGACGATCAGTTTGGCGGCTTTTCGTTCCCGGCAGGCACCAGCATTTTAACTTATATTTATGGGATGCACCGGTATGAAGGTTATTGGGAGAGCCCGCTGACATTTAATCCCGAACGGTTTTTAACCCCGGAAGGATTAATTGATAAGAACATCAGAAATTACCTGCCGTTCGGCGCAGGTCCAAGAATGTGTGTCGGCAATAATTTTGCGATGGCCGAAATGGCGTTTGTTCTTTATGCTATTTTTAAATCGTTTAATATTAGTACTACAGAGAAAATCCCGGCAGCATGGCCATTACTCACTTTACGTCCACGGGAGGTTATACTCAATATTAAGAAGATATGATGAAAAGACCACTCAGGTTAATACACTATCTTTAAAATATCAATCTAATCATGCAATGTAAGAGGCTATTAAACGTCTGCCAGTGTTGATTATAAGAACTTATAAGCAATTTAATACACAACGAAGTTGCGGATTGCATAATATTGACTAACAAAGAGTTGGAGGAAAAAAATACTGGATAAGTGCTGATTTACAACACTTATCCAGTATGGTGGAGCCGGAGGGAAGGGGTTAGAACCTAATCCTATTTCATTGCTCGAAAACGAAGATTTTTTGTTTTTACTTAAAGATTTTCTTAAAGTAATTGATGCCATGGAAAAATCTAATCAATCAACCTATTTATGATAATTCTAATAGTTAGATTTACGTTGACCTTAATAACAATCTATGTTTGGCTTATTCAAAAGGAAAACGATCAAAGAATCAGAAACTCATCAATACCAAAATCAAGAATATCAATTTAAATGGTATGAGTTAGGTGATGAGAACCCATTTAATAAACACATACTCGATATCAGAAGCTTAACACAAAATACCTTGTCTTTTACTAGGGATAAATTCGTTGCAGAATTATTCAATAAACAAAGACAAAGTATCGGACAAGAATTAATTGGTTTTAAAATGGATGGCAGCCAGATGCTGGATGTAAATCTGGAGTATCCACATAATGGCTCGAAAATAGAGGGAGCTGCTTACAAGGCTAAGTGCATGGAAGACAAATGGGACATTTATGGTTGGAATGATATTATATACCTTACAAGAAGTTGGACTGGCGCGGTTGTTTATAAAGCTTTCATAAATGTATCAGATACAAATTTTTCAGTATACAAGATAGAATATGTCCCAACCGAGCATAAGCAAGACAAATTACTGGCTATAAATAATGTGCATTTTTTGATTAAAACACTTGCCTTTGGTGTTGTATACCCCCACATGGTTCCAATATCTTTATCGACAGATAAGGATATTGCATTATACTCCTTCAATCAATTTGGACATAATTGTTGGTACGCATCTTTTGATGAAATACTTGACACCACTTTAAAACCCAGAAAAGAGCAGAATTAATAACAAAAAACCGTAAGCCAAACATACGTTCAACTTACGGTAAGTAATTTTGTGGAGCCGGAGGGATTCGAACCCTCGTCCAAACATGGTATAAGGTAAGCTTTCTACATGCTTAGCTTCTGTTTAATTGTCGGGAACAGGAAGGTCAGTCGCTTACCTGTACCGTGTTCCGTAGGTGCTTTATCTCGCCCGCTTATCACACCCCAAGCAGGCCAGTTTCATTTGTCGATGCCCCTGATGCCGATCCAATGAAACGCAGAACCGGCGGGACAAAAGCTATGCTAATTCTAAATTAGGCAGCTAAGGCGTAGTTATTTTCGCCATTTGTAAGTTTGAGCGTTCAGATTAAAGCGCTAATTCACCCAACGCGCTGCATGCTTACCTACTTATCTCCATCCTGTCAATTCCGGTCGACCCCATTTTTTTGAGTTCGCAATTTGCCGGTGGGCAGTTTGCAGTTAAGGGTACAAAGGTAGTTAAAAAGTTGGCAGTTTTGAGTTAGCAGTTTGCAATATTTATATACGCATTGCTATTTTACGCACACAAATCAACCATTATAAACTACACGCTCGCCATTTACAGTTGCAAAACCCTTGTTCACGGCAATATTAATACCACTTAGCATAGCGCTTTCCACATTGGCGCCTATCCTGGCAAAACCAAACAGCTTCGCCCCTTCCCTTACGAGGTCGGCCCGGGCCAGGCTTACCTGGTTATGAAGAATTTCGCGTATCGCATTTGCTACCTCTTCGGGCGGCAGGTCATCAGCATCCCGTTTATCGGAATCGGTTTTGGCTACGCGGTAGATGCTATAGTTTTCGGGACTTTGGTCTACCTTCCAGAAATAAACATTGCCCCCTGCGGTTTTGGTTTGGGTAAGGTTCATCTGCTCAAATACTCCATCCAGGTGATTAACAAACCGCGCCGTTACCCGGCTAATTCCCCACGCTGCCAAAACCCGCCTGATGAGCAGATCCTTGCTTATGGGCGATTCTGTTTGCAATACATTAAATACCTGCGCTTTCAGCTTGCCACGGTTATGCTGCATAATAAAATCGTCGGCCGTTAGGGTATGAACAGTATCTAAGTGGCTAACCTCGTATTCCTCGGCAACTTTTGAAATAGCCGGGGCTGCCGGCGGGGCTTGCGTTTCCGCAGCAGCCTGGTTAAACGATGGTTTGTTGTTTAAATCTTCGGGGCGCGGTGGTACCGGTTTAGCTTTTTCGGTTACAGCCGGTTCGGCGGCTTTCTTTTTACTTTCTTCTGCCTTAGTAACCGCGTCCATTATGCCGCTGATAACCTTGTCCGGCTTCTCCCACCATTCTGTCGACCAGATTTTGTGCACATTCCATCCTAACGACTTTAACACATCAACCTGTACTATCTCCCTATCGCGCGAGGTGGTTGCCGCATGATAGTTTTTACCATCGGTTAACACACCTAAGATATATGCCGATGGATTTTCCTTATCCACAATGCCAAGGTCGATCCTGAAATCAGAACATCCTATCTGGCTGTGCACTTCATAACCATGTTTACGAACCGATTCGGCTATGCTCAGCTCAAACCCGCCATCTTCTTTTAGTTTTACCGATGCGCGTGGCGGCAAAGCGCTTTTTCCTTTTTCGGCATAAGCTAAAAATGCTTTTAGCCCTGCTACTCCTTCAGATGATGTGCGGTTAAGGTCTATCTGATCTGACCTTAAAGTTGAAAATACTTTCATCTCGTACCTTGCCCTTGATACGGCTACATTCAGCCTCCTCCAGCCGCCATCGCGGTTTACCGGGCCAAAGTTCAGGCTTACCTTCCCCTTCTCGTCCGGCCCATAGCCTATCGAAAACAGGATAACATCGCGTTCATCCCCTTGAACGTTCTCCAGGTTTTTGATAAACAGGGGTTCGCCGGTTTCCAGGGCAATCTTTTCCAGGTCGGGCCTAAGTACAAAGACCTCTGTTAGCATATCATCAATCAGCAGTTGCTGCACCGAGCTAAATGTTACAATACCAATGCTCCTTTTGGCCAGCAACGGATCAGACAATCGCTTAATCACCTCATCAACAATCGCTTTGGCTTCGTACTTGTTTTGCCTGCTCTTGCCTTTATCGTAGTGCCCTTCAACAGGCACAAAACTTACTTTGCTGGTAATATCATCTGTTGACGGAAAGGTAAGCAGCTTGTTATCATAATACTTGGCGTTGCTAAACGCAATTAAACTTTCGTGTTTGCTCCTGTAATGCCACAGCAAGTGTTGTGATGGCATGGATAGCGCGAGGCAATCGTCCAGGATGCTTTCAAGGTCTTCCTTCTCCACATTGTCCTCATCAAAGTTATTGGTGGCAAAAAAGCTGGTCGGCGGCATTTGTTTAGGGTCGCCAACTACTATTACATTTGTACCACGGGCAATGGCGCCAACTGCTTCGCAGGTGGGCAATTGGGATGCTTCATCAAATATCACCAGGTCGAACTTGGGGTTCCCGGCATCAAAATACTGGGCTACCGATATCGGGCTCATCAGCATACAAGGGGCCAGCCGGTGCAGCAAATTAGGAATGCCGTCAAAAATCTTCCGGATAGACATAGCGCGGCCATTATTCCTGATCACCCGCTGCAACATACCAATTTCCGAACTTTGTGAAGCCTCCTGCGTAAACGACGGGATGTTTGCTGCCAGCCTTGCATATAACTCCTGCCGGGTAAGCATTTCAAACTTGCTGCTCACCTCGCGAAATTTTCTTATTTTTTCGCCAAACAGGCCACTGTTAAAACTGGCCAGCTCCGGGTGCAGGCTTAATATATATTCGGCTGCCGAGCGGTAAAATCCTTTCTGAAACTGCCTCACCAGGTCGGCATTTGCCATATTACCTTTTTCGTAAGCGGTAAGCAAGGGGTCTAATCCCGCGGCCAGGGCTTTATCCCGTGTCAATGTCCAGTTGTACCAATCTTTCAATTCATCCAGGTGTTGCACCCACTTAACGGCCTCATCAATCAGGTCGGCAGTGTAATCGCCGGTAACAATGGGCAACGTGGCAAAGTTTATACCCAACAGTTGTTGAATTTGCCCTTCGGTAGTTGTCACTTGCTGTTCTGTAGCTAGTAAGCCGCTTAGCGTGCCGGAGTTTTGGATAATAAACGCCCTGCTGCCTTCGGTAAACTCGCGCGATAATGTCGCTCGCCACTCCCTTAACTGGGTAGCACCTACATGCGTTCCTGCGGCGCGGTTAATATTGATAACGGCGTCGCTGATACGGATCAACGCGTCCCAGTCGGGATCGCCATTTTTCCATAAAAAGCCGAGCAGGCCGGGTAAAAAAGAGGATTTGTCAATCACATCCTGTTCTGCACGGAAGGCTATCACCTGCTGCAAGTCCTGAACTATAGCCGATTTATCAATTTGCCCTGTGGCCGAAAGCGCACGCATATTTTTAACAATTGCCCGCTGGCCCAACCACCGTGGTAAAAACCATTTACCGTCGGCAATATTCCATTCAGATAAAATTCTTTGGGCTGGTATACTTAAAACCTCCTTTTGGTACCGGCCAAGCAAGGCCGAACGTAGTTTATCGCGCTGTTGCCCGTGGGTCGCAACGCCTACCACCTGGGCAAAGGTTTGCTCCAGGAAATCGGCCTGCAGCAATGAAGCCGGGATATCGGGCAATTCAAGCAGTAAGCTTACCAGGGTATGTAACGATTGCTGCTGTTCCTTGCTTTTAACCAACCCGTTTATTTTCAGCAACCTGCTTACACCAACAAGCTGGCTTTGGTATTTGCTTAAATGGTCAAGCAGGTGCTCAATCAATTGGCCGGCATCTTGCTTTACCTGGTTATTATACTGCTGCAAACGCATGTATTGCAGGGCATGATTGGCCGGCTGCCCTATCAGTGCACCGGCTACCTGTAATTCTTCGGCCACATCGTGCCAGGCAGTTAGCTTTGCAGGGTTTAGCTGCGCTATCGCGGCTGATGCAAAATATACCCTATCCTCCCCTTTTTCAAAACGGCTGTAGTTGCTAAACAGATCAAACAACGAATACCCGAACAGGTATTTTTTATGCAGCACTTCAACATAGGTATTCAACTCATTTCGCAGGGCAAACAGGCGGTCGGCCTCGTCGCGGTGGCTTTCGGGGGCGGCTTTACGGGCCACCTCGGTAGCTGCTTTCAGCTGCTCCAACACTGCTGTTTTTTTTGATTTGTTGGAATGTAGTTCGAGGCAGAAATCGCCTATGCCTATCGATTCCAGTCTATCTTCTACCACCTCAAGAGCAGCTTTTTTTGCAGCTACAAAAAGCACCCGCTTCCCTGCATATAAGGCATTGGCAATAATATTGGTAATAGTTTGCGACTTACCGGTTCCCGGGGGCCCGTGCAGCACAAAGCTTTTATCCTGGCCCGAACTCACGATGGCCTGCAACTGCGACGAATCGGTACTGATGGGGAGCGCGATATTTGCCGGGTGCAGCTGGCTATCCTGTATCAGCGATACATCGGCATTTTCCTGTGCCTGCCACTCCAGCTTGCCCGATACCAGGCTGGCTACCACCTTATTGCGATAAAGATGTTCGGCATTGTTATGAATATCGTTCCAGAGGATAAATTTACTGAACGAGAATGTACCCAGTACCGCCTGTTCCTCCACATCCCACCTTGATTTGGCCATAATGGCCTGGCGTACAATGTTAAATATCAGCTTTACATCTACCCCACTTTCGTCTTTAGGTAATGTATCCAGGCCGCCAATGGTGATTCCAAAATCCTGCCTTATCATTTCAAGCAAGGTAATGTTCACCATGGTTTCCTCGTCGCGGCTACGAATTACATAGCCTTTTTGAGCCGATTTACGGATGATCTCGACCGGAATAAGCAACACAGGAGCATACCTTGGCCGCTCGCTGGCATCAGTTTCGTACCATCTTAGCAAGCCCAGGCCGATATAAAGGGTGTTAGCTCCATTCTCCTCGATGGATAACCGCGAGGCCCGGAATAAACCGGTAAGGCCGTTGGTTAGCTCCGGCTCGGGTAAAAAGCTACGGATACGTTTTTGACTCAGCTCGTGCTGTATCAGCTCGGCAATCGGGTCCGATTGGTGCAGCGCCTGGTACATACCGGCATCGCGCAGCGAGTTATCCCAATCGGCCGGCCTTGGCAACACCTGGAATTCCTGCCCATCGGCAAGGGCATCTTCCAGTTTACCTACATTCACGGTCATAAACTGTACTACGCTTTTGGTTATCCGGATATTGAGCAGGCTATTACGCAACGTAAGGTCAAGTAATTTACGTTCCCAGAGGCGTTGCTTGGAAATCTCGATATGATCTACATTTTTTAGCTTTTGCCCGGCGTAAATTTCGTCGGGCAGGGCGTTGGCCCGCTCCTGGCGGCTTTCTTCAATAATCTCCCAGCCTGCAGCGGTTTGTATCCGCAAGGGCAACGGTCGTATCCCGCTAAAACGGGCCCGCTTAATATCTATAAACAATATAAATTCGCTGGCGTTCAGCATCTTTTGCCCCGCCGATGCCGCAGCCGAATCAAATGAGGTATTGTTGCCGGCATTCATGCAGGTAGCTTCTACAATGGCTATCTCGCTTATGCCATCCGCCGTACGTTTGGTAATAAGCGATGGATCGTCATTCACTGCATCGGCAAATGATTCGTCAACCAGCCAGCCGCCGGCAACGGCGTGCCCTTTCACTATGATAATAATCGGGTGGATACCCACGGCCTCCATACAGGCGGCGTATAACAACGATAGGTCGAGGCAATTGGCCAGCCTGTTGGCAAATATGGCATCGCACAAACGGATGCGCTGTCCGCTTTCTTCAAAGCTGGCAGGTACGGTACAATATATCAGTTGCTGCTCGGCAATGGCCTCGTAAATGGCGGCCATTTGCTTACGTACCCTATCGGGGCTGCGGCTTTGGTAATCATCAAATGACGGGTTATCCGTCCAGCTTTGTAAAATGGCAGATGCCCGGCGAAGGATCTTCGGTATTTCCGGGTGATTAGGTGTTACAAAAGCCGCCAGCATCTCGGGCAGCAAGCTCAATCCGTTCCATTGGTCGTAAGCAAGCAGTTCTATCGGGCGATTTTCAGCCAATAGCAGTTCATCGCCGTTACGGATAATGATATTTATGGTACCCGATACCTTCTCGGTTAATTCGGCCAGGTATTGGGCTGATAGATTGAGCTGTATAGCACCTGTTTCAAAGGCATCCCCTTGTTTTACATACCCGTAAATCCTTTTCCATGAAGGCGCAAAAGTCGGTTCAACAGTAATTTCAACTTCCAGGGCATTCCAATCGGCCCCGGTAGTGTTGTTAATTACCAGCGACCGGATTACCGGCACATGGTTTTGCTGAAGGGCGAAATTGATTACAGGGGTATATGTAAGGTTGATATCTGTTGCTGTTAAAATACGCGTGCTCATATTAGTTGAAAAGATAGATATTTATTTTTATCTGTTCCATATTAAACGCTGCGAATGTGTTTTTTTAATATACCCAGGTAAAATATGGGTATTGGGGCTGGTAGAAGTGGCCCATTCTGAATCTCCCCCGGTTGGGGAGGCTTAATTATATTCCTCTGAGTCTGCCCGAACAAGTTGTTTCGTATACACGAGCCTTATGTAAAAAAAGTTGTCATTTCGAAACGAGGTACGAGTGAGAAATCTTGTACGCCCTGCATCACAATTATCCGCCCGGAATGCAGGGCGTACAAGATTTCTCCTCACGCCAGCGTTCAAGCCCCTCCCATGTTCGTTCGAAATGACATTTTTTCCTTACCGATACACTTCTACAAAACCCTGTACACGCCGTAACCTCACGTCGAGCATTTACATGCACCTTAAATTTTACATTTCTTAAAAAGCAACCATTTACCCTTTTTTAGAGTAATGACTAATAAAATCAACTACATCTTAAATTAAAACCTATGAAAAATTACAAGTTACCTCATGCTATCATTGCTGTGTTTGTAAGCATTGTGCTGTTGGGCTCCTCATGCAGTAAAAGTTCGAACCGGATTATACCAACGCCGGAATTAACCGGAGTTGTGCTGACCGATAATGCCACCTTCGGCAAATTACTTACAGATAACAACGGATTCTCGCTTTATTTTTTCTCTAAAGATGTAAGCGGCGCTTCGGCCTGTGTTGACGGTTGCGCTACTACCTGGCCCGTATTTTACAAAGCAGGGTTGACCATTGGCGCCGGCCTGACATCATCAGATTTTGGTGTGATTGACAGGCCCGACGGCAGTAAACAAAGTACCTATAAAGGATGGCCATTATATTATTACAGCAAAGACCTTAAAGCCGGTGATACCAATGGTGATAAGGTTGCCAACCTTTGGGCCATAGCCAAAGCCGACTATACTATTATGTTTGGCAACGCCCAGCTTATCGGGCTGGACAAAGCCCAGTACACCGATCAAGGCATTGCAGGCACGGGAGCATCGCAATTTATAACTGATGACAAGGGGCTTACATTGTACATGTTTAGCAAAGATGCATCCGGCAAAAACAATTTTACCAAAGCCGATTTTAGCAATAATGCCGCGTGGCCCATTTTTGAGGTTACCGGGGTAGCCAGCATCCCCTCAATTTTTGATAAAACCCAGTTTACCACTATTAACGTATTCGGAAAAACACAACTTGTTTATAAAGGGCATCCGCTATACCATTTTGGACAGGATGCCGCAACCCGGGGCAATACCAACGGCGTAAGCTTCCCTGTACCAGGTAGTGCTATCTGGAAGGTGACTAACAGTACAACAGTAGCTTTATAAATTGACAAAAAACATTTTAACCGGGCGGGTGACATTTATCACTCGCCCGGTTTTATATTTCCCGGGTTAATTACAATTTCAGTTCGCCCCAACCATGCCGGTAAGTACGGCGGATGTATTGGTTGGCGGGTTCAAAGTTGGTTACGCGCATGTTTTCGCCATCCCAATTCAAGCCGGTGTACCTGCCGCTGAATTTGTAGCCTTCCATGTTGCCATAAACCGGATCGTTGCGTTTTATTTTCTCGCGCAGGTTAAAGGTGCGCAGCAACAGGTTGCCCATCAGCACTGTTTCTGTCAATGGCCCTGCATACCCCACAAATGGCGAATCCACCTCCATTTTGCCGTAACCAGCTATACTGGCATCAACCCACTGCCACCAATGGCCATCCATACCGCCGGCAACGCGCGGGTATTTTTCGGGTACGTTTATATCCTTGTTTAGCGACAGCGGCAGCAGTCGGGGATGGCTCCCTCCCCATCCGCAGGAAACTTTTCCTTTGGTGCCGATGAATAATGTACAGCCTTCAAAATCATTTTCGCCGGGGAAATCGCCCAACGCTTCATTCATGTTTAAGGCTGGGTCAAGCTCGTTAAGGCGCTCGGGCGTTATGCCGCCGTCCATCCAATGCAAATCGAGGTTTTTACCATTTTGCTGCTTAAATTTAAACTTGATAGCACTGGATACCGGCCCGCTTTCGGGGTAAATACCTTCTTTAAAAATGCCGCTGTAAACGGTGCTGGCACTGCCCGAAACTTCGGTTGGATAACCCAGGCCAAGCAGTTTAAAAGGAGGCCCCATAATGTGGCATCCCATATCGCCCAGCGCACCGGTGCCAAACTCCCACCAGCCGCGCCAGTTAAAGGGCACCAGGTTATCAATATAGTTGATTTGCTTTGCAGTACCCAGCCACAAATCCCATTTGAGTTCTTTAGGAATTGGCGGGCTTGTTTTTGGCCAGGAAATGCCTTGCGGCCAAACCGGCCTGTCGGTCCAGCAGTATACTTTCTCGATATCGCCTATCAGGCCGGCTTCAAACCATTCGCGCATGGTGCGCATACCATCACAGGATGCACCCTGATCGCCCATTTGGGTTACCACCTGGTATTTTTCGGATGCCTGGGTTAATATACGGGCTTCGTAAATATCGTGTGTTAATGGCTTTTGCAGATATAAATGCTTTTTGAGCTGCATGGCGCTCAACCCAACCAAAGCGTGGTTATGATCGGGGATGGCCACGGTTACAGCATCAAAGTTTTTATGCTGCTTATCAAACAACTCGCGCCAGTCATGATAATAAGGCGCTTTGGGGAACTCTTTGCGGCGTGGTGCGGCCTGCCTGTCGTCAACATCGCATAAAAAGGCTATAACGGCATTTTTTTTAGGCGCGGTGGCAAAGTGCTTAATATCGTTCTCGGCCTCCCCGCCGCAGCCTATCGCGGCAATATACAGCTTATCGCTTGGCGCGGTGTAACCCTTGCCACCCAGCACAAAACGGGGTACAATGTAAAAACCGGCCGTAGCTATAGCGGCCTTTTTTATAAAGTCGGCACGGCTTATGCCATTATTGCCTGTTGCTTCATCCAATTGCTCCATAGTCATTATTTATGCAATGGTTTAACAGCTACTTCCTTAAAAAAAACCACATCGTCATCGCCATGGTTTTGCAAGCCTATGTAGCCCTCATTGGGGCGGATGCCGCGGAACGGCTCAAAATCAAATTTACGTGCCGGTGTCGGGTCCCCCTCCTTATAGTCGGTTACTTTTTGACCGTTAACAACAACTATAGTTCGCGGGCCATCCAGTGTAATTTCCATGGTATTCCACTGCGGGCCGGGCTTGCCGGGTTTGGCCAATGGCTTGGTAAGCGAGTACAGGGTGCCGGTAATATGGTAGTCGTCCTCTTTGGAGGTTTCCGGATGGTTATCTATCTGCACTTCATAACCATAAAATACGGGCATCCATTCCTCGCGTGGCTCCAGCGGTATGCGGATGAATACACCGGCATTGCTGTTAAACTTTTGCATTTTATAAACTACGCGGATGGTGCAATTGCTAAATTTTTCTTTCGTCCAGTACAATAAGCCCATCCCCCCGTGGCTGCCGGTTAAGCCATCCTTTACATAGCGGCTGCCCTTGCCCACCTGTTTCCAGCCGTTAAGGTCTTTACCGTTAAAAAGCTGTCGCCAGCCATCCTTATTTTGCGCTTTGGCATCTACAGAAAATAAAATAACGAAAAACAAACAGCCAAACAGGCCTTGCTGAAAGTGCGTTTTGATCATGGCAGACAGGAATTAAATGGTTTATAATTGGTTGTACTAATGTATAGATATTTATTGGAATGATGCAAGCGGGGGTGGATTCTGCAGGCTGATTTAATACAGATACATGAACGCATTTACGATAACCTTACCTATATCATAACATAAAATTTAATACACTACCCGGTGCTGAAAAACTCAATCAAGCTTAAAATTGAGCAATAAACAGCAATAACGACTTACGGTGAATAATATCGCAATTGATAGCATTGGCAATAACAACAGGCTTACCAGCTAACAGTGGATAGCAAAACCAGTGGTCTAAGAAATTGTAGCCTAAACGATATTGGATACTAAATAACTTCCTCTTTTTGTTGATTGACCAACCTGTTTATTCTTGGTTGTAATATCCAGATGCCGATGCAGAAAAACCAGATGAGGAAAAACTCGCCGGTAAAATCGCTAAAGGTAACCTCGCGCTGAAGCTCGACTGTTTTAATAGTTTTTGCGGCAAAATACATACAGTAAAAAATGCAGAACATGCTAAATAAATGCAGCGGAACAATAACTGAAAAAGCCAATAAAATTGGTGCCGGGTTATGAACGTTATTAAAATGGGGAGACAAAAATAAGGTAGGAAGAGTTATACAAAGGACTGTTATATATATTACAGGGATAAGCAGAAAAACCTTAAATAAAGTACCTTTCATTTTTATACCCGCAGGAACCATGCTTTGTAAGCCTGTGGCCACCGACCAAAACCAGCCAAACATTGTGCCCATAAACAGCAACATAAGCAGCGGAAAAAATTTAAAATAGCTAAATATAAAATCGGGACCGGCGTTAGGGCTCAAACCCGTAATAATACTGCCCATCATTACTATTTGCAGCAACATAGGGATACCAAACGATAAAAGGAACAATTGCCAGTGTTTGGCGCGTAAAAAAATATGCATAGCGGTTTGTGGGTTTAAGGTTTAAAACAACGAGTAAAGATCGCGACTTTCAATGGCTAAGATAATTGTTTTGTTGATTTTTTAACGGACCTAATTATATATTTTGCAAGGCACTTGATAGTACTAAGTAAAAAGAACGGTGAAGCTGGCCTTCCGGTTATTCAACAATCATCAGGCAGCAAATAAAATAAGGCCGAAAAACTCTCGCAGTTTTATCGGCCTTTACATCTACCTATGAAAAACAATCCTTTGAGAAGGATATTAAGTTATATTCAATTGCAATGCCAATTATTAAATGTGGGTTAAAAGCCTTAAAACAGCACTTAATTTTAAGTTGCGTAATAGTTTGTGGAAATTACGCCACTATTATTGTGTAATAATGACGCAGTGGGGCGGTTGGTCATTGGTCATTGGTCATTGGTCATTGGTCATTGGTCATTGGTCATTGGTCATTGGTCATTGGTCATTATAGAAAACTCCTTGACTTATGATTATTTTAACTATTTAACATAATGCCAACTCAGAACTCAGAACTCAGAACTCAGAACTCAGAACTCAGAACTCAGAACTCAGAACTAAAACCCCTTTCGTCGGCACATTTCAGCCGCTCGTCTATTGTATTTAATACGATGGATAAATGCGTTTACCTTAGCCCGCATGTTTAACCGCATAAAGCCGGCGCTTGTTATCGAGGTGTTTATCCACTTGCTATTTTGGGCGCTTATTATTTATACCCCTATTATTTCCCGACCGGACATGCGGGGCATGCCCCAGCACTTTTTTTCGCCCGGGCGTATTATCACCTTCAACCTGGTACTTGCCGCCGAGTTTTACCTGAATGCCTTTGTACTCATTCCCAAGGTTTTAAAAAAGAATATCTGGTTTTATTTTTTGGCTTTACTGGCATCATTTGTAGTTTTTAATATCGTGTTATTATATGCCAGGCCGCATTTCCCGCTGCCTAATGTGAAAGATATGGAAGGCCGGGCACCACACGGGCCTTTCTTTGTACTGTTTCCGTTACTATCTATAACTGCCGGCAGCTTCGCCTACCATTACCTTGCCGATCAGTTTAGGGCGATGAATAAAAAGAAGGATATAACCAATGCCTCGCTCCTGTCCGAACTGGCTTTTCTGCGTTCGCAAATCAGTCCGCACTTTATATTTAACGTTATAAACAGCGCTGTGGCATTATCCAGGTTAAATCCTGCGGCAGTTGAGCCTACGCTTATACAATTATCAAAATTATTGCGTTACATGCTGTATGTTACTGATGCCGAAATGGTAACGGTGCAAAAAAAAGAAGATTACCTGCGCAGTTATATCGACCTGCAACAACTGCGCTTTGGCGACCTGGTAAAAATTTACTTTAAATCGGATATAAAAGCGCCTGATAAAACTATCGAGCCCATGCTGCTGATCCCTTTTGTGGAGAATGCCTTTAAGCACGGTACCGGCGATATTGCCAGGCCCGATATAGCGGTCACGCTTTTTGCCGACGAAGAAACACTGCGGTTTACAGTACAAAACGTGTATAACGCAGCGGAAAAGCAAAAGGATAATGACAGCGGCATTGGTTTAGCCAACGTAAAACGGCGGCTGGAACTACTTTACCCCGGTAAACACAACTTATACATCAATAAAAACGAACAAACTTATATTGTAATGCTGCAAATTGAACTTAAATGATGCGATGCCTGATTATTGACGACGAGCCGCTGGCCCTTGACCTGCTGGAAGATAACCTGAAACATGTGCATAGCATACAAATAGCAGCGCGCTGCCGCAATGCCGGTGAAGCCATCCTGGCCATGCAGAAGGAGCAGATCGACCTGATATTTTGCGATATCTATATGCCCGGCATCAATGGTTTACAGCTTATTAAAAGCCTCACCCAGCGCCCCATGGTGATATTCGTAACGGCTTATGAAAAATTTGCACTGGAAGGTTTTGAACTGGATGTAATTGATTACCTGGTAAAACCGGTGCCGCTTGACCGTTTTTTAAAAGCCTGTCACAAAGCTATCGACCTGTTTGAACTTCGCCGGAGTTATGTACCCCAGCCTGTGGTAAAAAATTATTTCTTTTTGCATGCCGATTACAACCTCATCAAAATCAGCTTTGACCAGGTGGAATATATTGAAGGGCTCAAAGACTATGTGAAGGTTCATTTCACCAATCAGCAAAAACCGGTATTATCACGCATCAGCCTTAAGGCTGTGGAACTGCAATTGCCTGCCGAGCAGTTTTTCAGGGTGCATAAATCATTCGTGGTAAACCTGCAGCACGTATCCCAGCTTCGCAGAGCCCGCATAAAACTCGTCAATACCGAAGTGCCCCTAAGCGACAGCTACAGGGAGGTGATTAATAAAATGATTGGGAAGGTGTGAGTTGGTGAGGGTTGATTGGGTTGATTAGTTTATTCATGTAAGAAAATATAAATTTTCCCTTACTCCAACTTAATCTAACCCAATCTAACTTAATCAACCACTCACCAACCCACTACACATTCCCCCCATTTATCTACACAAGGTCTCCTGATGTCGCATTTATTTTAAGTGGATGAAAATAGGGTGCAATTTCGTTGCAAAGAAAATACACCCCTAATGAAGAGATTTTCCTTATTGTTATTTACCATCGTAGCTTTAGGCCATTCGGCCACACAGGCACAGCAAACACAAAAAAAGCTGAAGGACATTATCGTCAACCACTTTTTTTTGTGCACGCTTGATCAAATGCTTGATACCATATCAACCACCTACCAAATCCGTATTGTGTATGATAAAAACCAACTGGAGGGTATGGATGTGGTTGAGCATTTTTTTGAAGAGCCTTTAAAAAACATCATCAAACAAGTTTGCCAGGAACACGATTTGAAGTACTGGATTGAATCTACCGGCACCATTTACATTCTGAAAAACACCGACGACCTGGCCCGGCTGAAAAAACTAAACCAACTTTCGTTACAGGCGGCAAATGCCAAAATAAAACGTAAAAAGACCGATGATGACGACCAGGACATAGCGCCAAAGATAGCCCCCAAGCACTTTATGTTCAGCATAAACGGGCGGGTGATCGATCAGCTAACCGGCGAGTCGCTTCCATCAGCTTCGGTGAAGATCCGGAACTCCGACCTCACCGCAATGAGTAATTCTGATGGTTATTTTACTTTTTTACGGGTACCATCAGACACCTGTGTGGTAGAAGTATCCTATTCGGGCTACCAAACAGACTATTTCAGGCTTAGCAGCGATAAAATCAACAACACGCTGATATGTGGGCTGTACGCATCGCTAAACACATTAAATGAAGTTAATATTACCGGCAAAAAAAGCGGAGTTATGAACACTGATAGCAGGCAGGTGGGCGTGCTCCAGCTTTCGCCGGCAAATTTAGATAAACTGCCAACCATGGGCGATAAGGATATTCTGCGTGCCTTTCAGCTGATGCCTGGTGTGAGCGGCACAAACGAATCATCGTCGGGCGCCTATGTGCGTGGCGGCACACCCGATCAAAACCTAGTTTTGCTGGATGGCTTTACCGTTTACCAGGTTGATCACTTATACGGCTTTTTTAGCGCCTTTAACGCCAGTGCAGTTAAGGATGTGCAGCTTTATAAAGGTGGCTTTACCTCCAAATACGGCGGCAGGCTATCAAGCGTTACCGAAATTAACGGCAAGGAAGGCAATAAAAACGAAACCAATATGGGTGTCGACCTGAGCTTATTAAGCGCGAGCGGCTTCCTGGAGACACCGCTTTCCAAAAATGAAACACTGTTGCTCTCCATCAGGCGATCATACCAGGGGCCTTTTTATAACAAGATATTTAACCAGTTTAACCAGACAACCACATTCCAGGGAGGCGGTGGCGGCGGTTTTGGCGGCCGTGGAGGTGGCGGCTTTGCCAACCAGGTAACTCCGGCCTCGTATTTTTACGATGCCAACGCCAAATACACCTATACCATCAGCGATAAGGATAAACTTTCGGTAAGCTATTACTCCGGAACCGATAAAACCGATAACAGCCGTACCCTTGGCTTACCTCCGGGCCTGTCAGGATCGGGCAGCGGAATTGGCATTACCGATTACACCAAATACGGCAACCTGGGCAGCAGTGTAAAATGGTTCAGGCAGTGGGGTAAAAAACTGTACTCCAACAATTACATTACCTACTCCTCGTATTTCAACAACCGGGAACGCGCCAGTTCGGGCGGCTCGTTGCTGGATAGCAATGGTATTGCCCACACCTTTAGCAACAGCACGGTAGAAACTAATCACCTGAAAGATGTTGGCTATAAATCTGAATGGGAATGGCAAGCCGGCGAAACTTACAAGCTGCTTTTTGGTGGTTTTGTTAACTATAAAAAAATTGATTACGAATACACACAAAACGATACCGGCAAACTGATTAACCAACATAACAACGCCATGCTGGAGGGTGTTTATGCCGAGCTTTCTATCGACCCGAATAACAACTTCCACATCCAGCCTGGCTTGCGGACCAGCTATTATGGCCCAACGGGCAAGCCTTATTTTGAACCCCGGGTATCGGCCAGTTATAATTTGAACGAACATTTTACGGTAAAGGGTGCTACCGGGCAGTTTTACCAGTTTGAGAACCAGGTGATACGGCAAGACATCCTTGCCGGCGACCGTAACTTTTGGGTATTATCCAACGGCGGCAATATCCCGGTTGGCATGGCCCGGCATTATATAGGCGGCCTTAGCTATGAAAATGATGAATTTTTGATTAGTGTGGAAAGCTATTACAAAACCCTAACCGGGCTTACGCAATACACCGTGAAGCAAACCCAAACGGGGGGTGGCGGTTTCAGGATGGCCGCGCCGCAAACACAAACTGTTACCGAAGATTTTTACACAGGTACCGGTCGCGATGCCGGTGTTGAATTACTGATACAAAAAAAACTGGGAAACTACACCGGCTGGGTAAGCTATACGCTTGCCAAAGCCCAGAATAAATTTGCCGCCTTCGGCGATTATTATTACGATGCTAACCAGGATGTAAGGCATGAGTTTAAATCCATCAATATGTACCATTACAACAGGTTTAACTTTGCAGCAACATTCCTGTTCAGTACCGGCAGGCCCTATACTGCCCCCCTATCAACTTATACCATTCAAACAGCCGACGGTAACAGTAAAACTTACCTGAACATCAGCGATAAAAACGGCGAACGCCTGCCCGCCTACCACCGTCTGGATATGTCGGTATCGTATGACCTGCTGAAGATTGACGGGCATAAAGTAGGCTCGATAGGCCTGTCATTCTTCAACGTTTACAACCATACCAATACCTGGTATAAAGAATACCAGGTGCAAAATAACCAGGTGATAACCACCAATGTAAATTACCTGGGCTTTACCCCCAACCTAACACTCAGCTTAAGATGGAAATAAAAACATATACGCGCTATATCGCATTGAGTTTAATGAGCAGTTTGCTACTGCTGGCATCGTGTAAAAAAAATCAATCGGATATATTGGCTACCAATAAACCGGTGGTAGAATCATACCTTATTCCCGGCCAGGTATTAAGTATCAAAGTTTACCAGCAAAAGGCCCTTACCGATACTACAACTTACGGAGCGGCACTTACAGGTTTAAGCATCAGCGTATCTGATGGCAGCAAAAGCGTTAAACTAACCGAAAGCGCAAGCGGCACGTATACCTATGCCGATCAATCGTTTATCGCTACCGGTAAAACGTATACCATGCAGTTTACCTATGCCGGTGTAGAGATCAGTGCGACTACTATCATGCCGGGCAAACCTGCAGATTTTACCCTGTCGGATAGTATATTTCATGTCCCCAGCACCATCAACCCCTTATATGCTGATGTGGCGAGGGCGAGCATTAAATGGAGTAACCCAGATTCGCTGTACCACCTGCTGGTGTTCAAAAATCTTGACAACGATCCCTATTATATATCTTACATCCGCAGCAATAATAAGCCCAGCTTCCAGATTAACGCGGAGCGGGCATCTTATTACAACCTGGTACAATCGTCATTTAACTATTACGGCCATTATAAAGTGATATTAATGCGGGTTAACCAGGAATACATCAACATACTGACAACCAATATCACCCGCGATTCGCAGGCTTTGCTTAACGAGCCCACCAATGTTACCAACGGCCTGGGCATTTTTACGGCTATGCAAACAGATACGTTGAGTTTAAGGGTGACTACGCAATAAAAAGTGATATAAAACTCTTAACTTAAGAAATCGTTTAAGAACTAAATTAATTAACTTACTTTCGATTTTTGATCGCAGTATTTTATTAGGGTAGTATAAACAATTATGTGGGAGTATAATAAATCGAAGTTTTGCTATGGCGCATAAACTGAATAACATACTTATCGAGGGGTTTAAATCGATAAAAAAACTTGATATAGAAATAGATGACCTTAATGTTTTAATTGGCCCTAATGGTGCAGGTAAATCTAATTTTATAGGGTTGTTTAAATTTTTAAGGGAGGTTATTGAAAGCCATCTTCAAATTTATACTGGTGTCAATGGCGGCGCAAATAAGCTATTATATTACGGCAGTAAAACCACAAAAAAATTACACGTATCGTTAAATTTCGCCCCTAATTATTACGAATTTAGTTTATTGCCCACCGCGAATGATTCATTCTTATTTGAAAACGAATATTGCTATTTCGACACTTCGGTAGATACTGTTTTCAAAGAAAATATAAATAATGGAGGTAGGGAATCTAAACTTGAAGAAACGATAAACAGAAAGGTTATCAAAAGCGTTCAGACATATGTTTTTGATGTATTAAAAAGCTGGCGACTTTATCATTTTCATGATACCAGTTCAAGTGCCGCTGTAAAAAAAACGGGCGACATAACTGATGTAGATTATCTGCGGGGCGATGCCTCAAATTTAGCTGCATTTTTTTATCACATGAAATTGGTTAATGAAAAACACTATAACCGGATTGTAAAAACGGTGGAATTAGTTGTGCCGTATTTTAAAGACTTTGTACTAAGACCTAACCCTTTCAACAAATCAACGATTATGTTGGAGTGGCAGGATAAAAATTCTGACGTGATATTCAACGCCAACGATTTATCTGATGGTTCGTTACGTTTTATTTGCCTGGCGACATTATTATTGCAACCTGAGCTTCCACCGTTAATATTATTAGATGAGCCAGAATTAGGTCTGCATCCATCGGCAATAACCTTATTGGGATCATTAATCAGGAAAGCATCTAAAAAAGCGCAGATTATTATTTCAACCCAGTCGGTTAATCTTGTAAACGAGTTTGAGCCCAAAAACATCCTGGTGGTTGAAAATAAAGATGGCAGTTCAACATTTACCCGTTTGGATGAGGGAAGCTTAGGTTCCTGGCTTAAACTTTATTCAATAGGCGAACTATGGGAGCAAAATGTATTGGGAGGTAAACCGTGATTCGAATAAATATAATATGCGAGGGTTCTACAGAAGAAAACTTTATCTCCAAAGTCCTTTATCCCCACTTTATTCTTAAAAACATACTGGTAACCGCCCGCAATATAAAAACCGGATCAAGTTACGGTAAACTTAAGGCGAATGTTATTCAATGGTTAAAAGAAGATTCCGGTGCTTACGTAACAACACTTTTAGACATTTATGGCATGGGAAATAAGTATCCGGGGTATGAAGAAAGCAAAGCTATGGAACCCTATGCAAAAGCTATAGCTATTGAGCAGGCGTTTAAATTGGATATTAAAAACGCGGATTTATCTGTTTATAGGTTTATACCTCATTTTCAACTTCATGAATTTGAAGCCTTGCTATTTTCAGATTGTGTTGTTCTTGAAGAATTTTTATCGTTAGATTATAATTTCCCGGTTGGAGCATTGCAAAATATCAGAAACAAATTTGAAACTCCCGAACATATTAACGATAGTCCGCTAACCTCGCCGTCCAAGAGAATACTATCTGTTATACCGTCCTATGAAAAAGTTGCAGACGGAATTTTGATTGCAGAAGCAATAAGTTTAGATAAACTAAGGGCCGCTTGTCGCCATTTTAACAATTGGCTTACCACACTTGAAAACTTAAAATCAGCGTAATAGTTTTTTTTCGGATAGATGATTCCCAATTACAACAGCGGCGATAAAAGTCTGATGAGTTTTTCGGGCAGTTGTTTAAACAGGGTGCGTTTGGCCCAGGTTTTTGGATTGATTTTAACGGCATCTTTAATATCCGCGTAAAAAGCATCGCTTAACTGGCCGGCTATTGTATCGTCATATATCATGCTGTTCACTTCAAAATTAAGTTCAAAGCTCCGGTGATCCATATTGGCGGTGCCAACAATGGCCAGTTGCCCATCGGCTACTATGGTTTTGGCGTGTACAAATCCTTTGCGATACAGGTAAATTTCGACACCGGCCTCTAAAATTTCGCCATAGTACGACCGGGCAGCGGCGTTTACCAATGCAGAGTCGGACTTGCCCGGAACCAGGAGTTTCACCTTAACGCCGCTACGCGCGGCTACATTAAGTGCATCCAGGATACTTTCGCCGGGGATAAAATATGGCGAGGTTATCAGCAGCTCCTCTTCGGCCATACCAATGGCCTGGATGAGCGAGAACATGATGGTAGGTATGTCCGAGTCGGGTCCGCTGGCGGCAATTTGTACTACGGCCTGCCCCTTGTCACTTTTGGTCGAGCAGAAGAAATTCTTCTCCAAAGGCAGTTTTTTGCCCGAACTAAAATTCCAGTCGCAGATAAAAAGATATTGCAGGTAATATACGCCGGGGCCATTGATGCGCACATGCGTGTCCCGCCAATACAGCTTTTTTTTGCCCTGGTTGTTTATATACCTGTCGCTTACGTTAATGCCTCCTACAAAGCCTGTGCAGCCATCAATCACGATGATTTTGCGATGGTCGCGGTAATTAGTACGGTTGGATAGCGCTATGAACAGGATCTTATAAAAAGGATAAGCCTCCACCCCTCCGGCTATTAACTCGGGCACCAGGGTGTGGCGTATGGAGCGGCTGCCAAAATCATCATAAATAAAACGCACTTTAACCCCCTCGGAAGCCTTTTGGATCAGGATATCTTTTATCTGGTTGCCAATGTTATCATCCTCATAAATATAGTATTCCATGTGGATGTGGTGCCTGGCATTTTTTAAGGCAGTTATTACATCAGGAAATTTCTCTTCGCCATTAATGTAAAGTTTAACATCGTTATTACAGGTTAGCGGGCTGTTGTCATTCAGCAGCATGCGGGCCAATTTTTTATGGCCTTTTAATTCTTCTTCCCCACTATTCCAGCTCCTTTCGGATTCCTTTATCACCTGTTCACGAATCTCGGCTAATAGCTTGCTGTCGCTTACTATCTTTTTGGAGTAGAGTTTATTTTTGCGGTAATTGGCACCTACGGCAAAATAAATAACCATACCGATTACCGGCATAAGAATGGTAACAAGCAAATACGCGAAAGTTTTAGTTGCCGACCTTATATCATATAAAATGCGCAGACAAACAAAAACAACCAGGAGAAGATAAATGCCAATTGCGGGTAAATACCAGTTCATTATTAAATTTTGTGATTAGGTTTATTTTCGATAACTGATTTGCCCAGTATACGCTTTACATAAATTTTAAGCGTATAACCGTCCCAGCCGCTCAGGCGGCCTTTTTGCAGCAGCATGGCCTGGTTTTTACCGGCAACCAGCGGATAACTAAAGGCAAACGGCGCATCGGTAACTGCCCAGCCCTGTACCTGCCCAAACCGCAACACGTTGATATTGATGTCATTTCCCGCTTTGGTTATGGTGTAGTATTTGTCGGAAAACCTAACCAAGCTATTTACTACGGTTTTGTTTTCAACGCCATTTAATAACGAATCATTTTGGGCATGAAACTGATAAGCTAATGAATTTTCATTATCATCAAATACCGAACTATAGGCCGTGTTATAACCATTGTTTACCGGCGCAACAATGTACCAAAACATGCTGGTAAAGGGCGCTGGCGTAATTAAATAGGGTGGTTGAACCTGGCCTATTTCGAGCGAAGCCTGCACCTTGCGGCTTATATACAATTTGCTGAAACAGGCCAGGCACAAGTATAACCCCGAGAGCATAACAGCCGCAAAAGCCCATTTTGCCCGGCCTCTGTAGCTGATATTTTTAAATACCAAAACCACGAAGGCTACAAGCAAACCCATGGTAAATAAAGGATCGGCCACATAAAGCAGGTTGACCGAAAATCGTTGATGGCTAAAAGGTTCCAGCAGGCCGGTGCCGTAGGCATTACAGGTATCCAACAAATCGTGCAGCATCAATTGCGTACAAAAAAACAGTGCAAGCATAATAAACGGCAGGTAAACCTTATGATGTATACGCCGGGCCAAAAAGGCTAAGGCCAAGCCGACAACTACCCCGAAGACTAAGGAATGGGTTACACCACGATGAGCCAAAAGCGCCTGTTCAGGCGGAAGAAATAAAGCCCCGGCGGCATCAATATCAGGCAGGCTTTGGGCTATCGCTCCCCATAGCAATGCCTGTTTGCCCAATTTTTTACCCAATACAAGTTCGCCAATGCAGGCGCCTAAAGTAATATGGGTAACTGAATCCATTGGCCGGTTTTATATTTTGTTTTGATAATGAATTTTCGCAGATATTGTTTGCGGCTTATTAATTATTGTATTGGTTGCTATCCAACCAAATGTTTAATTACCGGCACCTTGCTCATGCCATATACCAACAGCCACGACAGTAAAAAGCAAACAAAAGCTATTAACGGAATACTTACTACCGGGTTAAAAATGGTAAAGTTAATATCGTTTAAATCAAATATATTTAGCACCAAAGCGTGGCTTAAGTAAATGCCAAAGGTATATTTACCGGCATTATTACAAACACGCTTCACGGTTGTATTAAGCTTCACTTTGGTGTATTTAGCTATCAAAAAAGCGCATGTGGCCAACACAACAACAAAAGGCCCAACCGGTTCATAAAAGAATGTTTTAAGTTCATGATCTTTTACCTGTAGATAGTAAGTCCCCCAGCTTATTAAAGCCACCAGGGCGACGAACACAAGGGCAGCAATATATGGCAATGCCCGTAAGTTGAACCGCTTATAAGTGAGGTAATGCCCTAATACCAGGTAGCCAATATAGCCCGTAAAATTATGAAGATCGACAGCGGTATTAAAAATGCTTAAATATGGCGTGGCCAGCAACACCGCCAAAAACCAAATCACCAGAAAATACAATATTTCCTTTTCGGTGGCATGCTGTACAAACTTACTTAAAACAGGAATAAACAGGTACAGCCCTATTAACAGGTACACATACCATAAATGATAATAAGCTCCTGATTTTAGTTGATTTAAAACAAATTTTACATCTGGCCACAAATGACCGGTAAATGCAAACTCCTCGTTATACAGGCGGTAGGCAACGTAAACCAGGCTCCAGAAAATAAATGGGAGGATTAACCGGCCAATCCGTTTTTTTAAAAAATCGCCCAACTCATACTCGCGATGCAGTAATAAAGCCCCGGTTATCATTACAAAAACCGGCACCGCAAAACGTACCAGTGCGTTGTAAACATCGCCCGTGAGCCAATCATTTAAAGGCACACTTTTATAGCCAAAAAGCAAGGGCGATGCAGTATGTAACACGATGACGGCAAACATGCTGATTAGCCGCAAATTATTTATCCATTCAATGTTGTGATCTTTATTGTTTACAACCGCTTCGCTAAATTTCATTGGCTAAACTTATGTATTTTTTTGATTTGACAAGATGCATTTTATTTATTGACGACCGATTTTCAATTGGATTTTAAGCTGATAACGGCGCTTCGCCACCATCCTGCCAAAAAACATTATCTTTGCCTAATGCTGTCCAGGTTAATGAAATCTTTATTGGTGGTTACTTTGTTCTTCGCTTTGCATATGAGCGGGCCTGGACAGGTACACGCTTATACCGGCAAACAGGGCAGCAATAAAGCGAGTGTCAAACAAAACACCCGCCATGACCAATTAATTGCCGAGACGAATACCGAGGTTAACGCGCCTGCCTTACAGGTTACGGCACATCCGGCAGCTTTCTTTACCGCTGTTGAACTGGGCGCACCTTATACGCTTGCAAGGCTCAATATTAGCAAGGCTTCAAATGTGCCACCGTCCCGGTTTTACCGGCTCATCCTTTTCCCCTTTCATGGTTTTTGGTAAACCCATGCTGATTTAATTTTTTTATAACTCCTTGCGTTTAATATAACGCTTATTTATTCAATTTTAATTATCAAGCATGAACCATATAACGGAAAATGCCCTGGTTGCGGGCACCCTATTAGCTGTATTTATTATCCCGGTAGTGATTATCACCCGCCGATCAAAACAAAAAAGATTTGCCGCGCTAAACCAGCGCCTGCAGGCAATTGCAAATGAACATCACCTCAGTTTAAGCCGGTCGGAGTTTATCGGTAATAAGATCATTGGCTGGGCACAATCGGGTAAAGCTTTGCTCTTTGGATCGCAGGAAACCGTGACCGTAAACGACCTGAATAACGCTACCCGCTGTTATATTTTAAAAAGCATGAATGGCACTGCGGTAAAATCAATCATTTTGCAAATTGCCGACCAGGCCAACAGGCAGGTTTGCAGCATACCGTTTTACCAGCAATTTATTGACAATGAATTAAAGCTGAAACAACTGGAAACCCAGGCAAAAGACTGGGAGGCTTTACTAAACAGCCAGTTTCAAAAATAATTTATCTGTTAAAGAAAACCCCGGCTAATTCGCCGGGGTTTAATTCTTTTTTTAGTTCTTCACCCTGTTTTGCTCACTTTCGGCACCGTTTGCATCGTGTTTGCGCAAACCGGAAATTGTTTTGCCAAAGCGATAGCTTAACGATAGCGCAATGTTGCGGCTATCGCCAAGGTTTGTCCAATTGGCGCGGGTATTTGCCAGGTTGTTAATAACGCCGCCGCCATTGAATGTATAAAAAATATCATTGGCCACCAGGCTGACGGTAAAGGATGGTGAAAACTTTTTAGATACAGATGCATTAACACGCCCCCTGCTTTTTGTTACAAACTGGGCATTTGTTATTTTACTTTGATAACCGCCATCCAGTTGGGTTGTCCAATCATGCGGTAGTTTAAACTTGAATACCGGCCTTACAAAAAAGTATGTTCCCTGTGTGTTTAACGTACCGGTATAAAATTCGCTTACCGAGTGTATATTGGAAACCCTTGAATACAAATGAAAGTTAAGCCATTTGGCAAGATCGAAACCCGCGTCGGCTGCGATACCCTTTACCGTTATACTGCCTAAATTGCCTGGCCGGCTATAGTAAATACCATTTAATATCTCGATAGTTTCGTTTACATCGTCCTGCGTATTGCTGTAGTTTAGGGTTACTGTAACGTTTTTCCAGTTATAGGCCAACTCAATGTTGTTGGTATACGATGGCTTAAGGAATGGATTACCGGTATAATAGGTAAACTTATCCAGGGGCGACAAAAAAGGATTTAAGTCCTCGTAATACGGCCTGTCAATCCGCCGTCCATAATTCAGGCTGATGCTCTGGCTGCCTGCTGTATCCAGTTTATATTGCAGGTAAACAGTTGGAAACAAACCATTGTAATTTCGCTTAAACGTTGAATCGGTTTTTTGCACATTGCCTAACTGGTGCCCGTTTGATGCGGTGTTTTCAAACCTCAACCCGGCCTGCGCCGAAAATCGCTTCCAATCTTTACTTGTATTAATATAGGCGGCGTTTATTTGTTCCTTGTAAATAAAGTGATTGGTTTTACCATAATCGGGGTTGGTTACATTGTTGATGGTATAAAAGTAGTTGGCAATATTATCCGTTTGGGTGTTACTGATTTTAACCCCGGCCTCCAGTTTAACGCCGTTATTTAAAGGGTGTGTATAATCTGTTTTGGCCGAGTAGATGTGAATATTTTCGGGCAGGTTACCTGTGAGCAGGTCATTACTTATCACTGTTCCATCCGGTAAATAGCCGGTATTCAAAAACGATTGCTTTGTGCTGTTATCGTAGTTCAAATAATCAAAGTCGACTGTAAGCTCCTGCCCTTTTTTGTTATACTGGTGGCGGTAATTAAGGTTTACATTGCCGTTCTTAAAGTTAATATGCTCCTTATTATCGGCTACAATAGTCGAATCCAAAACGTTGGCGGCATCAAGTAATTTGCTGGTATTACGGGTATTGATATCGCCGGGATTTAATAAGCCAAATATATTGATGCCGATTGTAGTTTTATCAGATACGTAGTAGTCAGCCAGGGCTGACGCATTAGAAATTTTTATTAGCGATAAGCGTTAACAGAAATTTATGGTTCCAACCAGCCATTTTTCGTTTGGCCTTCAGGCTGGCCTTGCTGGTTTTATCAGCTTTCAGAATATTTAAGGCTATTTTTCTGACGACTGCCAGGTTTTGAGCGGCCTGCCTGTTGCGTGTGGTATTGTAGTCTTCGCCAAAACCAACATCCAGTTGCCAGTGCAACTGATTTTCTATCCCCCAATG
>NZ_JBFUIA010000028.1:0-100022 GCF_056402115.1 Mucilaginibacter sp. P4_C11
ATAGAAAAGATAGAAAAGAGTTTATTCTATGGTACTTGTTCCTCAAGAATAAACAAAATGGCAATAGGTTTTCTTAGCCATATTTGAACTCTACCATGAATAAAAAAAGCCGGACTTTCGTCCGGCCATGGTATCGTTCGCAAATATTATTGCTGGCAGGTTGCACCTCTGCAGAGCCTGGGTACTCTTATATCTGCATTTGCTATATACTGCTTTTTTTAACTAATTCCACCAACTATTTTTGGCATCATTACCAAAGAAAATTGTCATTTCGATAGAGCTTGTGGGGGAATAGAGGGGTCGCGAAAGAGAAATCTTGAACGTGCTGCATCCAAACCAGGCTATCGGAATGCTGGACGTTCAAGATTTCTCCTCACCCCCTTTCGCACAATCTGCCGCTGGTTCGTTCGAAATGACAACTGGTTTTATTAATTGATGAGATCCAAAAGATTTGTATACACGTTCGCCTTTCGACGGACGGTTGTAGTAGTTATCATTAGAGATTTAGCCTAAATTGTCCTCCCAATCCCCCATTTTGCAAATTGCCACATTAATTGTAAATTTGTAAAAAAATAAATGATGCTGTTTAAAAATTCATTCTGTAAAACTATAATGTGGCCCATGGCGCTGCAGCAGAAGGGTTATGCATCAATCATACGCTTCTCCACCCCGGTATAGTAACCATACTTTTAATACCGAAACATTTTTATTACGCATCATTATTAATTACAAAAAGTGCTGATTTTTAGCACAATTTTATACAATACAAAATTTATGGACACTTATTATACTATCGAAGAAAAGTATTTGCAGGCCGTGGATAAACTCTCTTATGGTAAAACTACCAAAGGGCTTAAATTACTGAACGAAATTATCAGCAACGATCCTTTATACGCGCGTGCCCACCACCAACTGGGTATGTTATACTATTACGAAGTGAAAGATTACCAAACCGCAGGCTACCACTTCAAAACCTGTATGGAACTGGAACCTTCATTTCCGGATAACTATACACACTATCTTGATTTGCTTGTGTTTTTGAATATGGAAAAACTGGTAAACAACGTATCTGTTAAAGCCCTGAATACGCCCGGAGTTGATACCGCCGAAGTTTACAGCCTGCTTGGCTTGTTCCACGAAAAAAGCAAAGACTGGACAAAAGCCTTAATTAACTATCAAAAAGCCTTTATGGAAGTAACCGACCATAACGACAAAATTGATATTGAGCAAAGCATCAAACGCATCCGCTCAAAAATGAAGCATACGCTGGCTTATACTTACCAGATAACGGAGTAAGAGGCCTCACCCAACCCTCTCCAAAGGAGAGGGCTTTTGATTTGCAGTATGGAAATCACGTAAACATAAAAACCGGCCAAAAGCCAGTTTTTATGTTTATAAACTTCTGCTCCCTCTCCTTTGGAGAGGGCTGGGGTGAGGCTTTCTATTTCATATTCGCTGCCCTTATTGCCTTAACCTGCGCCGTGCTTACGGCCGATGCTTTGTTGCCAAAGCTATTTCTGATGTAGGTGAGCAAATCGGCAATTTCCTGGTCTTTTAAAAAGTCATGAGCTGCCATGGTGTTAGAGTAGCGCTGGCCATTGATATCTACATCGTCACTAAAACCGTTTAATATTATTTTAATCAGTTTGGCTTTATCGCCCAAAACAAAAGAGGTTTTGGCCAGGGGCGGGTTCATGCTGGGTATCCCCATACCATCTGCCTGGTGGCATGCGGCACAGTTTTCGGCAAATATTGGGGCCCCGGCTGCCATGGATGCCTTTAGTGCAGCCGATGGTTGTTTGCCCGCAGCTTTGTGTTTCCTGGCTTGCGCCTGTAAGCCTGTAGTTATAAAAATAGATAGCAGTAATAGTAAAGGGGCTTTTTTTAAGTCCATTATTATTTTTTATACGTGATTTTGTAAATGGTTCCCTGGTTATCGTCGGTTACATAAAGTGCGCCATCTGGTCCCTGCGCCAGTCCGCATGGGCGATGCTCGGCACTACCTTTGGCAGCTTTTTCGGCACTTCCTGCAAAATTATCTGCAAATACCTCGTATGCGCCGCTTGGCTTGCCATCTTTAAACGGCTGAAAAACTACAAAATAACCGGCCTGCGGTTCTGGCGTACGGTTCCACGAACCATGAAAAGCGATGAAAGCGCCGTTTTTATACTTTTCGGGAAATTGGCTTCCGGTGTAAAACAATAAGCCGTTGGGCGCCAGGTGGCCGGGAAATGCGGCCGCCGGATTTATGGCCGTTTCGCCGCCTTCCTTTTTGCCATCACCTCCGTACTCGGGCATTAATATTTTTTTGTTTTGCTGCCAGTCGTAATACATATATGGCCAGCCGGCGTTATCGCCTTTTTTAATGGCGTACATACACTCGGCAGGCAAATCTGCCGATTGCTTGGTGGTAAAGTATTCCGGGAACAGGTCGTGAAGTTGGTCGCGGCCATGTTGCATCACAAAAAGCTGGTTATTTTGCTGGTTCCAGTCCATCCCAACCACATTGCGTAAACCGGTGGCGTAACGGATGCCATCGCCATAGTGCTGGTTAAGCTTATCGGCTTTAAACTGCCAGATGCCACCTGCCGAATCTAAAATAGGGCAGCCTTTTTGGCCCGGCGAGCCTTTTTTTCTATCGGCTACCTGGCAGGCGTTGGAGTACGCACCAATATTAACATACAGATTGCCATCGTTATCAAGCGTTATGGCTTTGGCCTCGTGCTCATTGCGGCTTAAGAGGCCGGTCACAATTTTTTCTGGCTGATCGGGACTAATTACTTCACTCTTGTCATTCAATTTATAACGGAAAACTTCCTGGTCGGACGATGCATACAGGTAGCCGTTTTTTACAAAGGCACCGGTGCCTTTATAATCGCCAAAGCTTGTTTTCAAAGTGGCTTTATCACCATCCTGTGTTAAATACAAAATGGTTTTGCCATCTTTTATGGTGTTAAGCTTTACATAAATGTTGTTTTGTGGCGTAATGGCTATTTCCCTGGTACCGCCCAATTTCTCGGCAATTGCGGCTGCGCTGAAACCAGCCGGAAGCTTAAGCCCGGCATTTGTCGCAGTTGTAGTTGTGCCGGTAGTATCGCTACCTTTTTTATTATCGGGGTTGCCGCTTTTGCAACTGTTAAGCAGTATAGCGCCGGCAATAGCTGCAACAGGCAGCATTGTCCATACGATGTTTCTTTTTTTCATGGCTTCTGATTGATTATCAAAATAAATAAATATACAGGGAATCCCGAAATCTGATTTGTAGTAATTGTATGACAATTAGGGTTGTTGGGAGAATCTTAAACTGCTGTATAAAATGGTTTATTGGTGTTTATACCTCGAATGAAGCACATATCCACGCGAGGGGTAAAAAGGGAGAATGACGTATATCGCATGGCGGCTACGACTCACCCCGGCTACGCTACGCTGGCGACTTCTCCGGCTCCGCCGCAAAGAGGGTTTTGGAAACATGTTGAGTAAATATTTGATTGTCAAAAAATTAGAAACAAAAACCCTCTTTCCACCGCAGGTGAAGAGAGGGTGGTCGGGCGTAGCCTCGACCGGGTGAGTCTTAGCCTGCGTTCAAGCGAACGTTTATGTGAATGTCAATACGTCATGGGTAGGTATGCAGTAGTAACGGACCTTTTTTAGTTTTAAACAGCCTCTTAAACTGCTGATCTTCATTTACTGCTATTGATCGTGACGAGGCAAATGATTATCTTTCTTACCTTAATAGTAATTGTTAAAGATTGTAACTTCCATACAATGTACTCCTAATAGGCTTAGCCCCTCTAAGCGTTCCCCTATTGTGTATAAAAGTTATGTAGCCAATTAACTTTCACCTACCGTGCACATCCCCGCCAAATTAAATTTCTCACAATCGATACCGGTAACAAATTAAGTACTGATTTATACCAGTTGTAACATATATAGCAACAATGGATTAAACCATTGCCATTGCTGGGGGTCATAGCTATATAAAATTTAACAAAATGAAAAAGTTAATCATAGTATCAGCAATAGCAATGAGTGGGTTAATAGCTAATAAAGCAAACGCTCAATTATCAATACATGTAGGTTTTAATGTTCCTGCTCACCGTGTTTATGTACCAAGCCCTCCGCCTGTTGTGGTTGAAGAGCAACCGGTTTATAATGACGATTACGCCCAGGTAAACTATAACGATGATAGCGATGATTACTACTATTTGCCTGAAGTAGAAGCTTATTACAGCATATCAAACCACAGTTACTATTATAATAATGGCAGCAACTGGGTAACTTGTGCTTACTTGCCAGGCGCATACCGCAACTATGACTGGCGTACCGCTGTAAGGTACGAGGTACGTGGAAACCGCGCTTACATGCACCATGATGTGTACAGGCAAAGGTGGGGCGGATATCGCGGAGATCGCGGTAACTGGGGCCATCGTTTTGAAAGAAGGAATGATGGAGGATATGCTTATCAGGGCCATGATAACAGAAACAATAACCGTGGATGGGATAACGCAAGAGACAATAACCGCGACCGTGGTAACTGGGGTGGCAGGCCCGATAACAGGGGCGACCGTGGCAACTGGGGTGGCAGGCCCGATAACAGGGGCGACCATGGCAACTGGGGTGGCAGGCCAAACAACAATGATAACCACGGTGGCGGCAACCAAAATCATGGTAACTGGGGCGGGCAGCCTAACAATGGTGGCCAGGATCACGGAAACCAAAACCATGGCAACGGGGGCGGACAACCTAATAACGGCGGCCAGGATCATGGAAACCAAAACCAGGGTGGCGGTCATGACCGCGGAAGCAACGGCGGTGGCCAGGACCATGGCAACCGTGGCGGCGGACGCGAATTTGCCGGAAACCGCGGTGGGTTTGGTGTAAGGCAATAAGCTTTCTGCTGATACCAGATAATACAATTCATCTCCCCATATATATAAATGAAAAAGCTGCCTTTGCGGGCGGCTTTTTTTATGCAATGTTTCGGCGGATGAAGCCGATGCCCCAATAAAAAGTAGTAGTCTGTTTAGCTACACATTTCGTTTTATTAAGCAAAAAATCCTACTTTGTATCCAAATTATAAACCTCTCCCCGGGATATGAAAAAGATTGTTGCTTTACTGCTGTTTGTTGCGTTTGCTGCTGATGCCCTTGCGCAGGGTAATACTTTGCAAATTGGTACACCGGCCAATGAAAAATTTTCTACAGAACGTTTGCAGCGCATTGATAACATGATTGAGCAAACCATCGATTCGGGCTATATTAATGGGGCAGTAGGGTTGATAGCCCGTAACGGCAAAATGATTTATTATAAATCATTCGGCATGGCCGATGTTGAACAAAAAAAGTTGATGAATAACGATGCTATCTTTCGCATCGCGTCGCAAACAAAGGCAATTACCAGTGTAGCTGTAATGATGCTTTTTGAAGAAGGTAAGTTTTTGCTGGATGATCCTATCTCCAAATACCTGCCAGCGTTTGCTCATCCAAAGGTGATAGACACCTTCAATCCTAAAGATACAACTTATACCACTGTCCCTGCCAGGCGTGAAATTACCATTCGCGATTTACTTACCCATACTTCGGGCATAGCCTATGCTCAGATCGGCTCGCCTACGATGAATGCCGTTTATGCCAAAGCCCATATTCCGGCCGGCTTTGTTACCGATAAAATACTACTGGCCGATGCCATGAAAAAACTGGGCCCATTACCGTTGGAGCACCAGCCGGGCGAACGCTGGACTTACGGCCTTAACATAGATGTTTTAGGCTACCTGGTTGAAAAACTATCGGGCAAAAGCTTAGACCAGTTTATGAAAGAACGCATTTTTGATCCCCTTGGGATGAAGGATACCTATTTTTATATCCCCACAGCCAAGCAAAACAGGCTGGTGGCCGTGTATACTCCCGATAAAAAAGACCATCTTATTAAGTGGAATGCATCTACTTTTGAGGGCCTTAGCGCCGATTACCCCACTGTTAATGGTACCTATTATGCGGGCGGTGCCGGTTTAACATCTACAATTAAGGATTATGCCACTTTTTTGCAAATGATGCTGAATGGCGGCGTTTATAACGGTCAGCGCTTATTAGCACGGCACACCGTTGAACTAATGACCACCAACCAGATTGGCGACCTGTACATTAACCCCGGTAAAGAGAAATTTGGCCTGGGTTTTGGCCTGACAACCGACATAAGTTCAAAAAAGCTGGGCATAAGCGAAGGTTCATTTGCCTGGGGCGGTTTTTTTGGCACCCTGTATTGGGTTGATCCGAAAGAACACCTGGTATGCCTGTTATTTGTTCAGAACTGGCCATTGCCGCACAACGCCTTCCAGGATAAATTCAGGGCGATGGTTTACCAGGCGCTTACGGATTGAGCACTTTTGAAAATATTGTTGTTGGAAGATTTTTATTCCCTCCCAACGGGAGGGGTGCGGCCGACGTCGTGCGCAAAGGCAGGGAGGGGTTTCGCCGCGCGATTATGAAACTTATACGTAAACGGTTCATAAACCCCTACCTCCTCCTTCCCCAAGGAAGGAATCGCACAACCCTCTGTCGTTTTCGAAATGGTACTGTTACTAATATGTCGCCTTAGTCGTTATCCAACTCACCTTTCAAAACCTCCCAAACATTCCTGGCAACAATTTTAGCGCCTTTTTCGGTTGGATGGATGCCATCGCCCTGGTTAAGGTCGGGGTGGCCGCCTACGCCTTGTAACAGGAATGGCACCAGCGCCATTTTATTTTTAGTGGCCAATGTGGGGAACACCGCCTTAAACTTGTCTACATAATCGGCGCCCATATTTGGCGGTACCTGCATGCCCAGCATTACCAGTTTGGCCGCCGGGTATTTTGCCCTTACCTTATCAATAATAGATTGCAGATTTTTGGTAGTTTCGGTAGGCGATATGCCGCGCAGGCCGTCATTTGCTCCTAATTCAAGTATAAATATATCAACCTTTTGTTTCAAGGTCCAATTTATCCGGCCGTTGCCTCCGGCAGATGTTTCGCCGCTTACCCCGGCGTTAATCACCTTATAGGGTAGTTTTAGCGAATCTATTTTTTTTGCGATAACACCGGGGAAGGCATCTGCCGGGTCATCCAACCCATAGCCCGCAGTTAAGCTATCGCCAAAAAATAAAATAGTTTGCACTTGTGCCGATGCAGCAGACTTCGCGGCAGTATCTGCCGGTGTTGATGTATTGGAGTTTGATTTATCGCCACCGCCGCAACTTGCCAAAGCAAATGTGGCCGCAAGCATAAAAAAGATCTTTACTTTGTTCATAAAACTAATACAACGCGGTTAAGCGTTTGTTCTTAATATCTCTAAAGGCGGTTTGTTCAACACGCCCCGGCTGTTTAACAATCCAATAATTACGGTTAGCAAAGCGATGATGAAAAATAAAATCAACGCAGGCACAAAGCTAACCGAATAAGGGATCTCGAAACTATATTTTGCTAAAAACCATGTACCTGCCACGGCTATTAAAATCCCTGTTAATGCCGATAAACTGCCTAAAAACAGGTATTCCAATGCTGTTATAGCCAATATCTGTTTGCGGCTGGCCCCCAATGTTCTTAATAAAACGCTTTCCTGTATGCGCTGGTACTTGCTGATGCGTACCGAGGCAATGAGTACCACTATACCCGTAATGATGCTGAACGCGCTCATAAAACGGATCACATAACTGATTTTGCTTAACAATTCATCCAAAATACTTAATACCAAACCCAAATCGATAATGGATATGTTGGGGAATTGCCTTACCACAGCCTGCTGAAATGCCGCCGATACCTTGCTTGAGGGCACATGCGTCATCAGCACCTGGAATTGCGGAGCATCTTCCAGTACCCCGGTAGGGAATACCACCTGGAAATTGGTTTGCACTTTGCCCCAGTTAACTTTACGCACACTGGCTACATACGCAGGCATCGGTACCCCCTGAACGTTAAATACCAGCTTATCGCCAATTTTAAGGTGCGCGCGTTTTTGCAGGTTTTCTTCTACCGATACCGGGATGTCTTTCCCGGCTTCGGCCTTGCCTATCCATTTGCCATCCAGCAGTTTCTCTGATGAGGATAATGTATCCCTAAACGTTACCCTATATTCCCAGGCAAATACGCCATGGGGGATTTTGATGGTGGTATCTTTAATTACGTCGGCCGCGGTTTTGCCGTTTATCTGCTCTAACCTCACGGTTACTATGGGCACCTGTTGCAAAACCGGCAACCCATTTTTGCGGGTTACATCGGCTACGGCATCCTTCTGGCTTTTTTGGATATCAAACAAAATCATATTGGATTGATTGCCGCTGCTTGATAAATTCACCTGGCTGATGAGGATGCTCTGGATAAAAAACAACGTACAAATAAAGGCCGTACTTAGCCCGATGGAAACCATCAGGATTAAAGTTTGGTTGTTTGGCCGGTATAAATTGGCAAAGCCCTGTCGCCATAAATAGCTCCAGCCGCTGTTGATAAGCAGTTTCATCACGCGCATCAGCAACCAGGCCACGGCGGCCAATATCATAAAGGCCACTAAAATACCGATGGTGAAAAAGATACTGCCTATCCAGCTATCTAATTGCAAATAGGTAAAGCCTAAAACAAACACGATGATGAGTAAATAAACCAGCCAGCTTAAAGGGTCGCGTTTGCGGCCTGCTTCGTCAAATGACATGCGCAGCGTATTTAGTGGTGATATATTACGCACCGATATCAGCGGCAGTAAAGCAAACAATATTGATATAATTACCCCCAATAAAATACCCTGACCAATAGCCAGCCACGATATCTCGACAGAAATAGTGAAGGGCAAAAAGTCTTTAAAAACCAGGGGCAGTAAATGCTGTATGGCCGTACCTAAAGCTGCGCCCGCTATGGAGCCTATCAGCCCGATGCCAACTATCTGTATCAGGTAAATCAAAAACGCCTCGGATGCTTTAACGCCCAAACAACGCATAATGGCTATCGAGGCTATCTTTTCGCGTACATAAATATGAATAGCGCTGGCTACACCCACGCAGCCCAACAACAAGGCAATAAAGCCCACCAGCGATAAAAAACGGCCCAGGTCGCCAAATGCCCTGCCGGTGTTTTCTTTGCGGGTTTCAATGGTATCGTAGTTCATGCCATTTTTATCTAATATGGGGTCCAGCTTTTTGGTTAGCTTTTCCATATCAACTTTATGGTCGTACTTGTAGTAAAAGGTATAATTTACGCGGCTGCCTGTTTTCATGAGGCCGGTTTGCTCCAGGTATCGCATCGGGATGTACACCACCGGCGCTATCCCCGCCATGGCACCACTTTGCCCGGGGGCTTTATCTAACGCGCCTGCTATCAGGAAATGTTCGGTGCCTATGCGCACCGAGTCGCCAACCTTGGCGCCAAATTGCAGCATCAGCGTTTTATCAACCAGCGCAGTTTGGCCTTGCTTAAAAGAGGTGCCGGCAATCTCGGGCGTGGTTTCTATAGCGCCGTAGTAAGGGTAATCGCCCTGCAAAGCCCTGATCTGTACCAGCCTGGTGCCCTTGCTTTTGGGGAAATAGGCCATCGATGCAAAACTCCGCTCGGTTGATCTTTTATCGCCCAGCGAGTCGAGCATCTTCTTCAGTTTAACATCCGCAGGCTTATTGCCCGATATCAGCAAATCGGCACCAATGAGGGTTGCGGCCTGGCCATTTACATCGTTTTGCACATTGTACCTGAACGAGTAGATAGCCACCAGCGCAGCAATACCAAATACAATGGCCGATATGAACAGGAACAACCTCGACCGGTTTTTCCTGCTATCGCGCAAGGCCATGTTAAATAGCCAGGCAACGTTTGTTTTTCGTTTATAATTAACCGGATTGGTGTCCATAACTTACCCGTTAATTGTTTTTTCGTCGGATACCAGCTTGCCGCCTTTTATCCTGATGATGCGTTGTGTTTTGGCCGCAAGGTCAAGGTCGTGGGTTACTACAACCAGGGTAGTACCGGCCTCTTTGTTCAGGTCGAAGATGAGTTTAATCACCTTTTCGCTGGTTTCGGCATCAAGGTTTCCGGTTGGCTCGTCGGCAAAAAGGATCTTGGGCGCGTTTGAAAACGCGCGGGCCAGCGATACCCGTTGCTGCTCGCCACCTGATAGCTGCGATGGATAGTGATGCCCGCGGTCGGCAAGGCCAACTTTGTCCAGCAAATCCAGTGCACGTGCTTTAATATTTTTTTCGTTTCGTAACTCCAGCGGCACCATCACATTCTCTAAAGCGGTAAGCGTTGGCAGCAATTGAAAGTTTTGGAAAATAAAACCCACATATTGGTTACGCACCTGCGCGCGCTGGTCTTCGGTTAAATTGCCCAGGCTGATGCCATTTAGCTCCACCGATCCGGTGCTTGACCTATCCAGCCCGGCACATAGCCCCAGCAGGGTAGTTTTGCCGCTGCCCGATGGCCCGACAATAGCATTGGTAGAGCCTTCAGTGATGGCGAAGTTGATATTATCAAGCACGGTGAGCGTACGCCCGGCGCTTTGGTATGTTTTACTGAGATCTTGAATATTAAGGATAGTTTCCAACGGATAATTTTTATGCTTTGATGATTTACCAACCAATTTGTTACCGCATCGGTTTGCATAAATATCCATGAAATAGCCAGTTTATAGCTATAAGCTGCAGTGTTTTTTGATTTAATGACATAGCTGTGGCTTAAGTGGTGAGTAGTCAGTGTTGAGTAGTGAGTGTTGAGTATTGAGTTCGACGGTTAGAGTCGGCTTATATAACGATTTTACAATTTCCTGTTTAAAATAATCCGATTCATAACGCACAACTATCCTGTCAGGCAAGTTGAATAAAGAGGGTGAACTAACTCGGTGATGACCTTCGGATGAGTCTTCACCCGGCATGTCAACGGTTCTTTACCTATGGCATTGCAAAGCTTTTTTGAACACCAATCACATTTTAAATACCTTTGCCCCTAATGAAAGTATCCGGATTTACCTTTATCAGAAACGCGGTTAAAAACGATTATCCAATTGTGGAGGCTATCAGCTCCATTTTGCCCCTTTGCGATGAGTTTATCGTAGCCGCCGGCAATTCTGATGATGGCACACGCCAACTGATCGAGGCCATCGGATCGCCAAAAATCAAGATCATCGATACTATTTGGGATGATTCGCTGAAAGATGGCGGCCGGGTGTTCGCGGTGGAGACGGATAAGGCCTTCGCGGCCATATCGCCGGATAGCGACTGGGCATTTTACATCCAGGGCGATGAGGCGGTGCATGAAAAGTACCATCCCCTTATCAAAAAGGAGATGGAGGCTGCGCTTAACAAACCCAACATCGAGGGCCTGCTGTTTAAATACCTTCACTTTTACGGCTCCTATGATTACTACGGCGATTCGCGCAGGTGGTATCGCCGCGAGATTCGCCTGGTAAAAAACATTAAAGGCATCCATGCCTACCGGGATGCGCAGGGTTTCCGCCTTAACGACCGGAAGATTAAAGTAAAGCTGATTGACGCGTACATTTACCACTACGGCTGGGCCAAACCCCCGCAGGGATTAAATAACAAGATCCGCAACTTCAACAAGTTTTACCACGACGATGCCTGGATGGAGCAAAACCTGCCCGAAACTTTTGAGTTTGATTACAGCAACGCCGATAAGCTGGTCCGCTTTACCAACACGCATCCCGCACCTATACAAAAACGCATTGCCGCCACCAACTGGAATATCGACTTCAGCACCAAAGAACTGCGCAAAGCGATGACTTTTAGACGTAAGTTTTTGCAGTTTGTAGAGAAGTATACCGGCTGGCGGATAGGGGAGTATAGGAATTACGAGATAGTGGAAAGGTAGAAGGAACCCTTAAAGAGCGGGGGCCTGCGCGATTCCTTCCTTGGGGAAGGAGGAGGTAGGGGTCTCGTCAGGCGTTCAAGCCGCTTTTTACTCGTCGCTTGTATAAACCCCTCCCTGCCTTTGCGCGCAATTCAACCGCACCCCTATCGTGGGGGCTACTGTGTGTACACAAGTTTTGGAAACTTATCAATAAATAGAAAAATGTCATTTCGAACGAACCGGGGCGGGCATTGAGCGTTGGCGTGAGGAGAAATCCTATACGTCATGCTTGCAAATTTGCATGGTTGAATGCATGTGGTATAGGATTTCTCCTCGTACCTCGTTCGAAATGACATTTTCTTTTGGTTTAAAGATGTGTACACACAGTAGCCCGCCGGGAGGGAATAAAAAAAGAGCTACAAATTCTGCGCTATCACAAACCCGCTGGCCCAGGCCCATTGAAAATTGTAGCCGCCAAGCCAGCCGGTTACATCTACACATTCGCCGCCGAAGAACAGGCCGGGTACTTTTTTAGCTTCGAGGGTCTTGGACGATAGCTCGTCGGTTGATACGCCGCCGCGCATTACTTCGGCTTTGTCGTAGCCTTTATCGCCGGCGGGTTTTACTTTAAACTCGTGTATCAGCAGGCTAATATCTTCAATCTCGGTTTTGGTGAGCGATGCCAGATTTTTCTCTACCGGCAGCCTGTCGCTCAATGCCTCGGCAAATTTGCGGGTGTACAGGCCGGCCAGGTAGGCCAGCAGCATTTTTTTGCCGTTGGTTTCTTTTTCCTGCTGAATCAGGTCGGCAATGTTTTGGTTGGGGAGCAGGTCGATGTTGATGGTTTCGCCAGGTTTCCAGTAGGATGAGATCTGCAATATGGCCGGGCCGCTCAATCCCCAGTGGGTAAACAATATGTTTTCTTCAAAGCTGATCCTGTCGTTCCAAACGCGGCAAAAAATGCTGTTGCCGCTCAGCTGCTCAAACCAGGGCTGATCTTTGCCGGTAATGGTAAGCGGTACCAGGGCGGGGGCGGTATCGGCTATTTTTAAATCGAACTGGCGGGCAGTACGCAATCCAAAATCGGTAGCGCCCATTTTGGGGATGGGTAATCCGCCGGCTGCTATAACCACATTGGGCGCGCTTATAAATTCCTGTTTGCCATTAACCTCAACCCGAACGGTAAAACCACCGTCAGTTTTTTCAACCATTTTCACCTCGGCATTGCACCAGATATCCTGTTCCATATCGGCACATAGATTGGTGAACACCTCTACTATATCTTTAGCCTTATCACTTTCGGGAAACAGCTGGCCCAAAGTTTTTTCTTTGCCTGTAATGCCGTAGGTTTCAAAAAAACTGATGGTATCGTCCACCGTCCATTGTGAAAAGGCTGATTTACAAAAATGTGGGTTTTGCGATATAAATTGCTGGTCGGTAGCGTACAGGTTAGTGTAATTACAGCGGCCGCCACCACTTATCAGGATCTTGGCACCTACCCGGTCGGCTTTTTCCAGCACCAGGGTACGCTTGCCCAAAAAGCCGGCTTGCACCGCGCACATGAGGCCGCAGGCGCCGCCGCCAATAATTATTGCGTCAAAATCTGTTTGTTTTGTTAATTTTGTTGTCATGACCGAGGTTTCGCAAATATCAGAATTTGGAAAGATACTCATCTTTCTTATCACCGGGATAATAATGGTGTGCGTGATATTCTTTTTCAACCGGTTACTGGCCCCCAGCAACCCCAATTACGAGAAGCTAACTTCCTATGAATGTGGCGAGGAGCCTACCGGCAATGCCTGGCTGCCCTTCAATTCGCGTTTTTATGTTATCGCCTTAATATTTTTATTGTTCGATGTCGAGATGGTGTTTGTATTCCCCTGGGCTACCGTTTTTGGCAACCACGAGCTGATTGCTGCCGATAACCGCTGGGGATGGTTCTCGCTGGCCGAGATGTTTATCTTTTTAGGCATCCTGATATTGGGCCTGGTTTACGTGTGGGCCAAAGGCGATTTGGAATGGATAAAAGCCAAACCAACCGTACCCACAACTGATGTAAACATCCCGCTGTCGTTTTACGAGCAGCTGAACCTGGAGCAGGGCAAATTTGTTGTAAAACCATTTAGCCTGACTAACGAACCGGTTGCTGCACCTGAACCTGTTGCTGCCGAAGCACCTGCGGAGGCCGCCCCGGTACGCAAGCCCATGTTTAAACCCACCTTTAAAAAGCCCACAAATGAGTAGCGATATAACCAGCGAAGACGGCGGTGTAGTGATCACCAAAATGAACGACCTGCTTAACTGGGCGCGTTTATCATCCCTGTGGCCTCTAAGTTTTGGGATAGCCTGCTGCGCTATTGAAATGATGGGTTCCATGGCATCCACTTACGATCTTGACCGTTTTGGCGTATTCCCCCGCCCATCAGCCCGCCAGGCAGATGTGATCATTATAGCAGGTACGGTTACCTTTAAAATGGCCGAACGCATCAAGCGCCTGTACGAGCAAATGCCCGAACCTAAATACGTGATCAGCATGGGCTCATGCTCCAACTGCGGCGGCCCGTACTGGCAGCACGGTTACCACGTGGTGAAAGGTGTAGATAGGGTTATCCCGGTTGATGTGTACGTACAAGGCTGCCCACCCCGCCCCGAAGCTTTGATTGGCGCTATTTTGGAATTGCAGAAGAAGATTGAAGGGGAGCGGTTGATAGGGGCGTAAAGAAATGACCGGAAGAAAACCTAAACCAAAACCTTTATTTTATTTTGAGGCATTTAATCCCTGGGATGTACTATTTATTTTAGTTTATGGGACAGCTACAATTGGTGTTTTGCTATATTTACATTGTGGTGCTGATAAATCTAAAAACGAGGTTTTAATATTTTATACTGTTGCTCCTCAATTGCTTAACTATTTTCTGAATTACAGCTCTTTAAAAAATCTCAGATCCTATTTTATATGGATTGGGTTTGCAGTTGTACATATCTGCATATATTGCTTTTTGAAAAATGATCCCTTTTACGAACGATCAAGGGGGCTTTTGCTAAATACTATTGTTTTATTAATTCTATATCAACTGCAAAGGATCGTAAGCCTTAAAATTCAAAACCAAGAATTGGCAATGCCAACCAAGGATTGGAAGGATCTTTTTACCAACAGAAGCGTAACTTTTTTGGATTTTATTCTGTTTGTGATTTATTTTGGATGTTTTTATACGCTAACAATTTTTGCAGCTTCCCATACATACTGATTAGTCATTATAAATCATTAGAAGGCGGTATCATGATAAAGTGGTTTAAGAAAAAGAAAAGTTTAAAAGATCAGGTACTATCATTACTTAGTATTGCTAAAATACTGGGACTTAACCAGCGCGATTTAGATAACTCTAAAGAATACCTGGAATATAACGAATATGGATTATGCTTCGAAATCCTGATAACCCAAATGCATGAGTATAATATCGGGATAGATAACGACGTATATTTATTGATAAGCGATATTGCAGCGAAGATGAAGTTACCTGCTGAAGAATATTCCTTTATGCAGGAGTTGGTGCGCGATAATCCTGAGAAAACCGCTGCTGTGATAAAATTTCCGTTTCATCAGCAGGTATTGAGCGGAGAAATAGAAAATGTTAAGGCTGTGCTTACCCCGGATACTAATTTAGATGAACTTGATGAGTTGGGTAATTCGCCTTTGCATTGGGCGGTGATGAGGGGAGATTTGGATATTGTTGAATTACTACTAAGCAAAGGAGCTAACCCTAACGTTGTTTGTTCGGACGGCTACACACCTAAATGGAGCGCAGCGGATTTTGGGCTCACCGGGATTGAAGAACTATTGACATCATTTGGAGGGAAAATAGCTACTAATGAAAATTTTGACAAGGTGTCGTGGTCGGTGTTCAAAGGGTTTTTAAACGAGCCGATGCCTGGTGAAGAATGATAATTAAAAACCAAGGAGGTCCTTATAGTCCCCGATCAATTTGAGAAGCAACTTAAAACGGAAGCGGTCAAACGAATGCCTATGTAAATTCCAATATATCACGGGTAGTTGTAAAGTTTCGCGAAACTCTGAAGGGAGAATGACATTGAATAAGGTAATTGTCATCCCGAACGTAGTGAAGGATCTATTCGCGAACTTTTCTGTCGGCGATGCCTGTCGGTTAATAGATTCTTCACTACGTTCAGAATGACAAAGGGGTTGTTTATAATATATTATGGTTAGGAATCAGCGAATTACAGACTTGTCATACAATGAACAAGACAAGACATACACGGTAGCGCGAAGAGAAAACTACCTCTTGAGCGTAGCGAAAAATCTTATACGCACTGCATTCAATTTATAACGTCGGATTGTATATCGTAAAAGATTTCTCACTCGTACCTCGTTTCGAAATGACAAATGAGTGGGTTACCCTTCCGGGTTCAATCGCGCAAATACCCCTTTTATCACATCCGGGCCGCCGTTGGCCATTGTTTCGCTAAAGCCAAAGGTTAGTTCGGTTTTGCCGTCCTTCAGTTGTTCAAATATAGCTTCGATAAAAGCGCTTACCGGTGGGTGGGCATCGTGCAGGCCCTTGCCGCCCAGGTCGGTATTTAGCGCGGGTGGAATAATTTCTATTACCTCAACATTCCTGGCTTTTAACAGGTGCCGTGCCGATAACGTAAACGAATGGAAAAAAGCCTTGGTTGCCGAATACACGGGTACGTTGGTAAACGGCACAAACGCCAGACCGGATGTTACATTCATAACCGTGCTCAGGGATTTTAAATTCAAAAATAACGACATCAGGTGCAGCGGGGCTTCAATGTTGGTGGCTATCTCGTCCTTCGCGCGGGCAAAAAAATCATCGTCGGTAATTTTCATCCAGTTTTGGATGCCGGCGTTGTTCACCAGTACGTTTGTATCGCCGTGGTTTTCGGCAACCCAGTTGTAAAGTTCCTCGCGGCCGGCTTCTGTAGATAAATCGGCTACTTTTGTAATTACCGATGGGTATTTTTCGGCTGTTTCCTGTAAAACAGACTCGCGCCTGCCGCAAACTATAACGGTGTTGCCTTCCTGTATAAACCGTTCGGTAAGCCCAAGGCCAATGCCGCTTGCGCCGCCGGTTATTAATATTTTATTGCCAGATAAATTCATGGTGTTGTTTTAATTGATATCACAAAGATGCGTACAGGCAGGCATCGGCAGGTTACGAATTTCAAACCATAGTTTGCAAAATTCAAATAACGTAAGTGCCGCAAAATGTAGAGACGCTTAATTGCGTCTCCCGCGTTTAGGTTTACGCTTACAAAGTTCACTTGTCTGGCGTGCGACGCAATTATGCGTCTCTACAATGAATTTTCAGGCAAAAAACATCAATCTAAAACCTATCTTTAAGCAACCAATAAATTATGAAAAAGCTTATCGTTTTAATCCTGCTGTTCAGCAATTGCGCTATTGCCCAAACATCTACCCCCAAACAGCCATTTTTCCCCAAGGGGACAGTGCTGTATGGCGATATTAACTACGCCGGCGACACGTTAAAAAAACACCTGCTGGATATTTACCTGCCGCCGGTGGTAAAAAGCAGCTACCCGCTTATTGTTTGGGTTCATGGCGGTGCCTGGATGCTGAATGATAAATATGCCGATATGGGCTACATGACCGAAACCCTTAAAGGCTTTATTGATAGGGGATATGCCATAGCCTCGATAGATTACCGCCACAGCACAACCGCGCCTTTCCCGGCGCAGATTCAGGATTGTAACCAGGCGGTGGAGTTTTTATACCAGCACGCGGCTAAATACAAACTGGATAAGGATAAAATCGCCCTCATGGGGTTTTCGGCAGGCGGGCACCTGGCTTCGCTGATGGGTTTATCCAATAACGATAATATTAAAGCATTTTATGCTGATGGCAAAAAGCCGTCGTTTAAAATTAAGCTGGTACTTGATTTTTATGGGCCGTCGGACTTTTTGTCGATAAAAGGCAATGAATCAACCGACCCTAACAGCCCGCTAACCTTGTTGCTTGGCGCCAGGGTGTTCGACCGGCCCGACCTGGCAAAAATAGCCAGTCCGGTTACTTATGTTGATAAAAACGACCCGCCATTCCTGATTGTGCAAGGCGAAAAGGATGAATCTGTAAACCCCGGCCAATCTATTTCGCTCAGTTTGCACCTCAAGCTTGCCGCCGTAAAAAATGAATTGATTATTGTGCCCAACGCCCCGCACTATGGGGTAATGTTTGATGCGGAAGATGTAAGGAATAAAGTGTTTGCCTGGCTGGACGAGTATTTGAAGTAGGGATTTTTTTTTCGTAGAGACGCATCACATGCGTCTCCCGCGTTTAAGTTTGCGTCTTCAAAGTTGGCCTGCATGGTGGGAGACGCATGTGATGCGTCTCTACAGTGTTTTTTTAATCGTTACGATAGCATCACATTACGCTCTTTAACAATCTCTTTCAGCAGTACCTGTAATATCACTGCGTTCCAGTCGTTGGCGAAGTTTTTGCTTTTGCACTGCTTTTTGTTTTGGCAGTTGTAAATCATAAAATAGGTGCTGTAACTGCTAACGGCTATGGTGTGCCAGGGTAAAATGTCTTGCTGGTCCCAACATATACCGGCAAAATGGAAACTGATACCGCAAAGCTCAAAAGTCTGGTGAATTTTGTACAGGTCGTGGTAATAGTTAAACAGGTTTACAAAGTAGTTTTGCCATAGCTGCTGTATAATATCATTCCAAAGCCTGCCATATATTTCTTTACGGACGCCGTAATAACTGCCCAGTTTAATGCGCGAAATTTTACGCTCGTAGTTTTGTACCTCGATAAAATACTGGCGGCCAAAAACAAACTTATAGCCTCTTACCCAGCTAACCCCATACCTGAAAGCCGCAATATTGGCGGCAGGCAAAAAAGCAGAAGAAGCAAACGGTGAATTTTTTTGTATAGTAATGCCATCTGTGTTAAATACCAGCTTTCGGGTTATTTTTTGCGTAACAAGGCCGGGTATTTCAATTATGTTGGTAGCATTCATCCGCATAAAAATAAGCATCAGTTTTAATATTTTTTTACAGATAAAAAATAAAAGGCCCTGTTCGTATGGTTTTTATAAAAAGTATAACTTTATACCATAAAATAAACCGCCATGGCAGCACAAAACCAACCATCAAAGCTCAAAGATGCCTTGCCTACTATTTTCTGGCTTAGTTTTTTAACCGGCACGCTTGATGGTATGGCAGCCATCATCTGGAGTTTTATTACCAACCCCAAGGTGGGCGCCGATGTTATTTTTGAATTTATCGCAAGCGCTGTATTTGGCAAAGCGGCTTTTACCAGCGGCACGCAAATGGTAGTGGCTGGTGTGTTTTTTCATTACCTTATAGCGTTTTTGTTTACAGCTACGTTTTACCTGCTTTACCCTTTTTTTGATAAACTTATCCGTAATAAATACATTATCGCCGTTGTATACGGCATTATAGTTTGGTTGGTAATGAACCTGGTTGTAGTGCCCTTAAGTAAAATTGGTTACCATCACATTAAAGTGCATGTAGCTTTAACCGGGTTGGTTATCCTTATCATTTGTATTGGTATACCCGTTGCGCTTATTGCCGATAATAAATACTGGAAAGGTAAATTTTCGCCTAAAAAATAATGAGTATCGTTTTTCCATCGGCCGTTTTCCCGCAATTAAAAACCGACAGATTGGTTTTAAGGGAACTTGTACATGCAGATAGTGAGCAGCTTTTAGCCATCCGCAGTAATGAAGCTATAAACCGTTTTATAGGACGCAGCAACCAGCAAACGATGGAAGCTATTAATCAATTCATCCAGGCCCGCAAAAAGGATAGGCTTGACGGGAAAGGCGTGTACTGGGTTATCCAATTAGAAAACACTCCCGGCGTTATTGGCACCATTTGCTGTTGGAATTTTGACTACGAGGCGGCAACAGCCGAGATTGGCTACGAACTGCTGCCAGCATACCACGGCAAGGGCCTTATGCGCGAGGCCATTGAGAAGGTTATAGCGTTTGGGTTTAACAATATGCTGCTTAAAACTATAACCGCCTGGCCAATGCCACAAAATGAGCCATCGGTAAAACTATTAGAGCGCAGCGGATTTACTTATTCGGAAGCGATAGACGGGCAACTGGTTTATAAATTGAACAACACGAGTTTGGTTGATTAATAGCAGCCAATAAAAAAGGGTCTGGCGTTTTACTGCCAAACCCTTTGGATTTAAAATTGATCATTAATCCCCGTAATTATACCGGGATGCCTTGTATTAAGCGCATCGATGCTAATTATTGCGGCATCAGCACGCCATTTAAGCCGTGGATAACGCCGTTTGAAGCCATGGTATCAAACGATATAACTAAGGCTGCATTCCCTTTGGAGTCTACAATTTGCAAATTGCTTTTATCGTTTACCGATAGGGTAAGGCTATCACCGTCTATTGTTTTTAACACTGCTTTCCCTTTGCCGGCGCTCAAAGCTTTAATAATATCGGCTTTGGTATATTTACCGGCAACTATATGGTATTTGAGCACTTTGGCCAGTTTACCATGGTCCTTAGTCAAATCGTCCATAGTGGGTTTTGGCACTTTGCTGAATGCTACATCATTTGGTGCAAATACAGTGAATGGGCCGGGGCCTTTTAATTCAGGTTCCAGGTCGGCAGTTTTAACGGCCAGTGCTAATGGAGCAAAATCTGTAGTGCTGCTTAAAACGCCAACTACATCGCCCGATGCGGCAGCAGGAGCGGCGGTTGTAGTTGCAGGGGCTGTTTTAGTTGTATCTGTTTGCTGGGTTTGCGCCATAACGTTGTTCGATAAAAATCCGATGCCTAACGCGGCCACAGCAATTAAAACTGACTTTTTCATGTTCATCTTTCTTTTTGATTTTGTTCGTAAATTAAATGTAAATGAGTAGCAGTTTTTCTGATAGTATTTTCTTTTAAGTTATATAATTAGTGAATTAATACTGATGTTATAACTAATAATTACACAAAAGGTTTTAGATAGACACGAATTGCACGGATTGGGGTGAATTGCACGAATTGGAAAAGAACGCGAATTTCTTGAATTTGAATAGGTTAAACAGGTGTGGATGCTGCGATTTTTTTTGACAGAAATTCAAGCTGAAGGTGCAATTGATTGTTGAATAAGGGGAGGGCAGGACAGAAAAACTACCTAAAAAAGGTACTTATTCACGGGCGGGCATCGCGGTCTTTATTCGGTATTTCTATTTCGGCAATAAAAATGTAGTTTTAAAAAATTGCCGTTCGGCCTTCCGGGGCTTGTTATATATATTATGAAAATCTGGAAATTACTTTTATTTCAATACCTTTTTTCGGTGCTATTATCCATCGTGCTCAGTTTTGTATTCTTTTTAATTACGGTTAAGGGCGATTTGGATAGTCACTTGATACCCATAACCTTAATCGGAGCGTTTTTTCTCAATCTCCCGCTAACTTTGCTCTGGATCCCGGGCCTTTTTATGTCTATAAACTTTAAAAACAAAAAAAGTAAAGCATTTATAGCGTGTTTTATTACGCCCGTTGCTATTTTGGGTTATGTGCTGTTTGGCTCGAAGATGCAATACGGCGATAAAGAATTTTATGCCACACAGGTAATTTCGCAGATAATTGTACTATGCTTTATGTTTTTCAGGAGATTAACACCTGATAATATTGTTGAAGAAGATTGAAAGATCGCTTATGTAATTTTGTGACATTGATATTAAAGCTTTAAGCAAGCTATTGCCTTATTTTGCAGCTGCATACAAAACATGGCCTGCGGGCTATGCTCAAAAAACATTCAACTATGAAAGTACTCGCCAGGCAGCTATTTAAAACGGTTATATTTTCTGTCATTTTATCAATAGCAGTTAACAGCATTTATTACGCCGTTACCCAAAAGGGGGCCGACTACTCCACCGCTTTGCCTAAAATTTGCGAGGGGATAGTATTGCTCAACATTATTGTTTTTATAATGTCGCTGCCATCATTATTCCTGGTAAACCCAGCTTACTGGAATAACCTGCCGGTAAGGTTGCCGCTGTATTTTGGCGGGTCGATAGCGTTTATCGTAACCATATTTACCATGCAGCTGCCCCCGCAGTATAAGGTAATTTACCTGTTAACCGGGTTCGTTTTTTTAATAGTGCACAGCGTTTTTTACTACCTGAGGGTAAAAAAAGGATAACAACCCAGATATAAAAGCAGGTTATGGGTTTTTGAAAGATTTCAGGTAAACTTGCAACATCAAATGAAAGCATTTTACGGAGATTTAAAATTAGGTATTTTAGGCGGCGGCCAGTTGGGGCGCATGCTGATACAACAGGCTATAAATTATAATGTTACGGTTAAAATCCTCGATCCCGACAGGGAAGCTCCCTGCCGCAAACTTTGCGACGAGTTTACCGTAGGATCGTTAGGCGATTACGAAACCGTATACAACTTTGGCAAAACTGTTGATTTGCTTACCATCGAAATTGAGAAGGTAAATGTAGATGCGCTGGAGCAGCTGGAGAAAGAAGGTGTACTGGTTTACCCCCAATCGCGCATCATCAGGCTGATACAGGATAAAGGTTTGCAGAAGCAATTCTTCAAAGAAAACGATATTCCTACAGCCGATTTCCAAATCATATCATCGCCCCGGGAATTACAGCAAAGCACCATTCCTTTTCCTTATATTCAAAAACTCCGCAGGGATGGTTACGATGGTAAAGGCGTGTACAAGGTAGTTGATGAAAGTTACCTGGATAAAGCTTTTAAAGAACCCAGCCTGATAGAGCAATGGGTTGATTTTGAAAAAGAAATAGGCGTAATAGTAGCCCGCAACGAAAATGGCGAAGTAAGCACCTTCCCGCTGGTCGAGATGGAGTTTAACCCGGAAGCCAACCTGGTTGAGTTTTTAATTTCGCCCTCAACCCTGCCATTTGAAGTGCAGCAGGAAGCAGAGCAGATAGCCAAAAAAATAGCCGAAAGCCTGAAAATTGTTGGCCTGTTAGCCGTTGAGATGTTTTTAGATAAAAACGGCAAAATATTGGTTAATGAACTGGCCCCCCGCCCACATAACAGCGGCCACCAAACCATTGAGGGCAACGTGGTATCGCAATTTGAGCAACATTTAAGAGCCATATTTAACCAGCCATTAGGCGACACCGCCTGCCTTAACAACGCCATTATGGTAAACGTTTTAGGCGAAGCCGGCTACGAAGGCCCCGCCGTTTACAAGGGAATAGAGAAAGTACTGAAAGTGCCGGGTGTGTATATTCACCTTTACGGAAAAGCGCTGACAAAACCGTTCCGCAAAATGGGACATGTGACGATAGTAGATGCGGATAGAGAAAAGGCGATTGAGAAAGCAAGATTTGTGCAGAAGACTTTAAAGGTGATAAGTTAGTCGCAACATGTCGTTGCGAGGAACGAAGCAAATTCCTCGTATGACCGCTGTGCATGCGAAGAGATTGCCGCGCTGCGCTCGCAATGACATAAGCTATTGTTGTGGGTAGATATCGGCTGTTATCGATAGTGTGAAAAGAGTTGTGACTTATTGTATTGTTAAACCCCTTATCATGAACATAAAAATAATAGTACTAACTGTCCTTATTGGATGTATTGCGACGGTTGGTTTCGGCCAATACACTTACAAACAAAAGCTCGGAAACTTAGCGACTGTAATGTTGCCAGATACCCCTAAACTTCAATCGGTAAATGGCGTTAATAGTTATTTTATTAATTATAAGGGCGTAATATTTATGGCGCAGGCCGCCGATGTGGCGGGAAGTCTAAGAGATCTTATTAACAACCAACCTATCGACTCCACCTATGCAACTTATATAAACAGTTTGCTGAAAAGTTCAAAGGCTAAGTTGGTTTATAAAAATAAAATAGATATTAGTGGAGTTAAAGGGGTTGAATTTGGCTACAAAAGAAAATTGAAAGGACAAGATACTTACGGGTATCACCGTTTAGTGTGTTTAAATGATTCATTGGTATCATGCGGATTATTGGCCGCAGATTCGTTATCAAATACAGACAAGAATCTGAAAGTGTTTTTTGACGGGTTTAGAGTTGTGAATGCCAGCGGGGCCCGACAGGATGTTCCTGCTAACCTGGCGTACAAAACAGGGAAGTTAATAGGTTTTTTGATGTTCTTGTGTATCCCGGTTTTAATCGGTCTTGGGATAGTGTTTTTGATCAGAAGAATATTTTATAAGAAACATAAAGATAGATAGCGCCCCATCGCAAAGCGGTAAATCTTTTTACTTTGCATAATTGCGGCGCAAATCAGGAGATTGCTTCGTGCTTCGCAATGATGGTGCTAAAACCTCTTATCATGAACATTAAAATAATTGTACTAACTATTCTTGTTGGCTGTATTGCTACGGTTACCTTTGCTCAATACCCTTATAAGCAAAGGCTTGGAGGGATAGCGAGAGTAATGTTGCCGGATAGCCCTGCATTAGAAAGGGTAAGTGGTGTAAACGTTTACATGGTTAACCATAATGGGGTGACGTATACGGGGGTGATAGCAGACGCAGAAGGAGGTCTATTGGATCTGTTTAAAAATGATAATGTCGACTCAGTTTACAACAACTACATAAAGGGTGCATTAAAAAGAACTAACAGCAAAACGTTTTATAAAAATAAAATAAAAATCAGCGGACTCGACGCAGTTGAGTTTGGTTATAAAGCACATTATAACGGGTACGATACCTATATATATCAACGTGTGGTATGTTTAAATGATTCCCTGGCAATATGCTCAATATCTTGTTCCAATTTATTGCCGGCTACTGATAAGAATTTGAAGGTGTTTTTTGACGGGTTTAAAGTTTTAAATACATGGCATGCCCGGCAAGATATGTCTTCTTTGGACTACAAGTGGGGGAAAGTGACGCATTACCTGATGTTTTTATGCATCCCAATTTTGATTGGCCTTGGTATAGTATTTTTGATAAGAAGAATAGTTCACGAAAAAACAATGGATAAATAACGCGTTGTTGCAAAGCGGGAAACCTTTTTACCTTGCATAATTGCCTTGCAATGACGGTGCTAAAAATATATATACAATAACAACAACATGAGCCAACCAAAAGTAGCCATCATTATGGGCAGCAAATCTGATTTGCATATTATGCAGGATGCCGCCGATGTATTAAAAGAATTAGGTGTTGAATACGAAATTACGGTAGTATCGGCACACCGCACACCGGATAGGATGTTTAGCTACGCCCGTGCCGCTGCCGACAGGGGTATTAAGGTGATTATTGCCGGTGCCGGTGGCGCTGCGCATTTGCCTGGCATGGTGGCATCATTAACCCATTTGCCGGTTATTGGCGTGCCTGTAAAATCAAGCAACTCTATTGACGGCTGGGATTCGATACTATCTATCCTCCAGATGCCAAACGGGATCCCTGTTGCAACTGTAGCCCTTAATGCAGCCAAAAATGCAGGCATACTTGCCGCCCAGATCCTATCGACTGCCGACGAATACCTTGTTAAAAACCTTATCGACTTTAAAGAAGACCTGAAGAAAAAGGTAGAAGAGTCGGCAAGGGAAATGGAGGGGTAGAAGAGAATCAAGAGTCAAGAGCCAAGACGAAAAGCAAATGCCGGTGTAACACGACAGGTAACTCATTATGTTTGTGGCTTTTGCTTGACGGGCTGCGAATGTGCAGAGGAAAGAATTATTTGAGGATGTGTCTGAACTCGAATTAAACGAATTTTTAGAATTTCTCGAATTGGCTTTTTAAATTCTGGTAATTCTTTAATTCGATAAATTCGGGTTCAGACAAAAAATATTAATCTGGCACAGACCACATTCTGCCCATTCTTAAATTCTGAAAATTCTGATTCAGACAATTGCAATAGGGATGGGCGCGGATACCGGCCAATGTGCGTAATGCCTGCAGGCGTATGAGCATACAGCCCGGCCCGCTTCTACCAGCGGGATTGCCCGGCAAACTACTGCAAACTTAAAACTGCATACCGCAAGCTGCCCACTGCAAACCGCCAACTACAAACTAATTCAACGCCGGGTTTTCGGGAAAATTGGCTATATGCGCGTAGCGATTGCCAAGGCCTTTGATCACGTCTTTCCACAGGTTGTGCTCTTCGCCTTCAAAGAGGGTTTCGGGGGCAAACTTGTCGGTTACTATCCAGCTGTCGGCGGCAATTTCTTCGTCGAGTTGCTGGGCTGTCCAGCCGGAGTAGCCTGCAAAAAACTTTATTTCGGTTTCGTTAAGCTGGTAGTTGCTCACCAGCTTTTTTATTTGCTCAAAATCGCCGCCCCAGTATACGCCGGAAGCAATTTCAATACCGCCGTCAATTTTTTCGGGTACCCGGTGGATAAAGTGCAGGGTGTTTTTGCCTACCGGTCCGCCTTCATACACAGGCATTTCGGAGTACGATACATCGGGCAGCACATCGCTAAGCATATATTCGCCCTGGTGGTTTAAAATAAAGCCCATGGCACCATCGGCAGAAAATTCTGTGAGGATAATGACCGATCTTTTAAAGTTCGGGTCCATCATAAAGGGTTCAGAAATAAGCAGGCGTCCGGCTGCTGCCGATATGGTACTTAACATACAGGTTTAAATTTAAATGACACAACAAGCATAGTAAAAATATGTTCAATTATGAAAATGAAAATATATCAATATATACGGATTAATTAATTAGTAAGTTTGCACAAATGGACGAGCAGCAACTACAAAATTTAAGGCAGGAGTATTCTGCCGCTACTTTATTAGAAAACAGCACCAAGGCCGACCCGATGAACCAGTTTGAACAATGGTTTAACGAAGCACTGGCCGCAAAATTGCCCGAGCCTAACGCCATGACCCTGGCTACGGCAACCACAAACGGAAAGCCATCGGCCCGTATTGTTTTGCTGAAAGGTATTAATAAAGAGGGTTTTATGTTTTATACCAATTACCTGAGCCGCAAGGGTAAAGAGATAACTAAAAACCCGCATGGCGCCATTACCTTTTTTTGGGGCGAACTGGAACGCCAGGTGCGTATTGAGGGTACATTGGAGAAATTGAGCAAGGAAGAATCTGAACGGTATTTTCACTCGCGCCCTGTAGACAGCCAGATTGGTGCATTGGTATCGCCGCAAAGCCAGGAAATTGAAGACCGGAAAGTACTGGAAGAAAAACAAGCCCAGCTTACAGCCGAATATGAAGGCAAGGAAATTCCGAAGCCATCATATTGGGGTGGATACATTTTAAAGCCGCAACTGGTAGAGTTTTGGCAGGGCAGGCCAAGCAGGCTGCATGACCGTATCCTTTACAAGAAAACTGATAAAAAAACCTGGAAAAAAGTACGTTTGGCCCCATGATGTTTAACGACATTAAATTATTACTTATCCAAAAATTTGGCGAGGCTGTTATTGCCGGCGAAGAAACCGGCGGCCTGCAGCCTGCCTTGATAATTAACCCCGACGATATTGACCGGGTGTGCCTGGAGCTACGTAATAACCCCAAAACATACTTCGATTTTTTATCGAGCATCAGCGGTTTGCATTATAACGATGAGGCCAACCGGTACGGCGTTGTTTATCACCTCACATCTATTCCGTATAAAACGCAGCTTACCCTTAAGATAAGCAAGCCCCACAACCAGGAAAGCGACCTACTCCCCGAATTTAAAAGCATCACCGCCATATACCGCACTGCCGACTGGCACGAACGAGAAGCTTATGACCTGTTAGGCATCTTTTTTACCAACCATCCCGACCTGCGCCGCATTTTATTACCTGATGACTGGGATGGTTTCCCATTACGTAAGGATTATAAGGCGGCGGAATATTATAAGGGGATTAAGATAGATTAAGCCTCACCTAAATCCTCTCCAAAGGAGAGGACTTTTGATTTGCACATTTGTTAGCCTCGTAGTGTTAAAAACATCACGGGGCTTTCCTTTTTCAGAACCCTCTCCTTTGGAGAGGGCAGGGTGAGGCTTGAAGTTTCTGTTAATTTTTGTTAAATAATTTTGTTATTTACGAACTATTCGTAGTTTTACGAAATAATCGTAATTAACAATGGAGAAATTATCAAAACAAGAGGAAGAAGCCATGCAGGCGGTATGGCAATGCGAGGTGGGTTTTATAAAAGATTTTCTTGACCAGATGGAGGAACCCAAGCCGCCATACACCACGCTGGCATCAACCATAAAAAACCTGGAGCGAAAAGGCTTTTTACAAAGCGAAAAAATGGGCAATTCTCTGCGCTATAGCGCGGCCATTAAAGAGGAGGAATACAAAAAGCGCTTTATGAGTGGTTTTGTGAACGATTACTTCCAAAACTCCTACAAAGACCTGGTAACCTTTTTTGCCAAAGATAAAAAGCTAAGCGCGAAAGACCTGCAAGAGATCATTAAACTGATTGAAAAACAATAAACCCTAAAGCCATGCCAGCACTGTTTGTTTTTTTGCTTAAAGTAAATATTGCCCTGTTATTGTTTTGCGCCGGTTATTACCTGGTATTAAGGCACCTTACTTTTTATACCCTTAACCGCGTTTACCTGCTTGCAGCTATATTGTTTGCCAGCATATACCCGCAAATAAATCTGTCGGATTTTATACAGCGGCACCAGCAACTGGCACGGCCGGTTCAGCAGGTTGCCATAAACTGGCAGGCGCCCGCGCAAGCACTGGCAAAAACAGTTGATAAGCCCCATTACTGGCTTTACATCGAATCGGTATTCTGGTTAGGGGCGGCACTGTTGAGTATTCGCTTGTTTGTGCAGTTGTTTTCGTTGTACCGACTGTATAAAAACTCAAAGCCCGCTACCATTGGTAACCACCAGGTAAGGCTGATAGATAAGGATGCCGCGCCATTCTCGTTCTGGCAAAGCATATTTGTGAACCCGGCCAACCATGAGCCCGCCGATTTAAAGGCAATTTTATTGCACGAGCAGGTGCACGTAAACCAATGGCACACGGCCGATATTCTGCTTGCCGAACTAAGCAGCATTTTTTACTGGTTTAACCCGGGCATTTGGCTCATGAAAAAAGCCATCCGCGAAAACATAGAGTTTATAACCGATCAAAAGATCCTTAAAAAAGGTATCGATAGCAAAACTTACCAGTATAGCCTGGTATCGGTAAGTTTTAATAACACCCAACCTGGCATTGTAAACCATTTCAATTTATCAACCATTAAAAAACGTATCATCATGATGAACGCCAAACGATCTTCAAAAATAACCCTAACCCGGTACGTGTTCATGGTGCCGGTTGTTGTTGGCCTGTTATTGGTTTTTAGTATTTCAAAAGCCGATTTTGTTAAAAAAAGCGCTGCCTTTAAATCTATAACCATATTATCAAATAATGTAGGTAATGCTGTAGGCATCAATAAGCTGGCTGCTACCATAAAACTGATTTTGCCAGGTAAGGATGAGAATAAAACCCCTGCAAACACAGCTAAGGGTAAAGCTGATGATGGCAACGCCAGCCCTGTATTTTACCTGGATGGGGTACAGGTATCAAATGCCAATAGCTTTGCCGATGATACCGAAAGTATAGATTACCTTACAGCAACTGATGCCAAAAAGTATTTTAATGCCGGCGATGGAAACCATGCAGTGGCCTTTGCAACAAGGAAAAATTCGGTTGCCGGTAAAGCCCTGAGAGAAAAAATAGCACAATTGGCAGGCGCAGGTAAAATAAAGGTAAACAGCGTTAATAAGGGCGCTATTGAGCATGTAAATACCAAAGTGAATTTTATTTTAAAAGATATGGTAAACGCCGATACCACCAAACGGGCTTTTGCTATCCACATCAATGGGAACGACTCGGTTGTATATTATATTAATGGTAAAAAGGGCGACATCAAAAATGTAAACCCCGACGATATACTTAGCGTTAACGTATTTAAAAACAGCGATGCTGTACAGCTTGTTGATGATAAAGTGGCCGATAACGTAGGGCTGGTATTTATTACCACAAAAAACTCGACCGAGGGCTTAAAATTTAAAGAAAAGCTGGATAAATTTAAAGGCACGACAGATGCCGGGTTTGCTACAGTAATGGATTTTAGCCCCGCTCATACAAAAGGCCGCGTTGGTAAAGTTTTTATAAGGGATATGAAAATTGCCGGTGATACTTTAAAAGATGCAACCGGGAAAACAAAGCATGTTTATTACACTTACTCCGTTAACTCTGCCGATCCTATAGTAGTAGGTAAGGTTAAAGGCCTTAGCAAAGTAACCGTGTCGGCCAACTCCAAAAAGGCAATTAAATCTAACCTGAAGATAGATGAAGTTGTTGTAGGCACTGCAGATGATATCGACGATGCTGAGCCCATCACGGTAACCGGCACAGGGGTAAGTAGTGCAAGAGCCACCAAAAGGATATCGGGCAGTGCGGCTTCGGGCGCTACAACGGTTACCGGCTGGAGCAGTAAGTCCATTCGTAAAAACATAGTTGTAAAAGGTAATGCAATTACCTTAAATGGTACCACACCAATGGATACCATTGTGATGATGACAGCCAACGGTGACCCCGTAACTATGGTTGATAGCAGAAATGGAATAAGTGCCACCGCTACTAAAATTTTGCGGATCCGTCCCCGGAATGACGATAAAGCAAGCCCGCTGATTTTGGTAGACGGCAAAGAGGTTACCCAGGCCGAGTTTAAAAAGGTAGACCAAAGTAATATCAAAAATATAAGCGTGCTTAAAAACGATGCCGCCACCGATAAAAAATATGGCGAAAAAGCTAAACAAGGTGTGATTGTTATTGAGCTTAAGAAAAAGTGAGTGGTTGATTGGGTTGGACTACGTTGATTAAGTTATAAGATCAGTTAATAGTAGTAGTTCTTTATTTATCACGAGGTGAATGGTTAATTAAACTCAATCAACCATTCACCTGATCAACTCAATCTAACCCAATCAACCCCAAATCAACTCGCGATAGCGAGTTTTTCTGTTTCTAATAACTTCAGCAATGCCTGCTCTGCAATATTTAACTCCGCCGCTTTTACGTCTTCGTGCCCGTCAATTTTATCAATATATTTAAATATGGTGCCTTCCTCGTAGCTTTTTATTACCGTTGGGTGCACGTAGTATTTTTTACAAACCGTGCGGGTATTGCCAAGGTTAATAGCTACCTCATCCAATACGCTTACAATTTTCTTTTTGCATTCGGTAATGTTTTGAAACTCGCCGGCCTCTTTAAAGGCGTAAAGGGCGCTTACGCTGCCGCTCCAGGTGCGAAAATCTTTGGCGGTAAAATCTTCGCCGGTAATGCCTTTCAGGTAATCGTTAATATCGCCCGAGCCGATACTGCACCGTTCACCATCGGGTTTGTAATACTGAAAAAGTTCTTTGCCCGGTATATCCCGGCATTGCTTTACCAGGTTGGCCAGGCGCCTGCTTTGCAAGGCTATTTTATGAAAAACACCCTTTTTGCCCTTAAATTCAAACTTAATTTTTGATCCCTCAATGGCCACATGCTTGTTAAGCAGTGTGGTTAGCCCAAACGAACCGTAAAGCTTTTTGTACGATTCATTTCCCACACGAATGCTGGTCAGCTCCATCAGGCGTACCACCAGTGCTACAACTTTTTCATGATCCAGGTTGTGGCGGGCCAGGTCTTTATCTACCTGGGCACGTATAGCAGGCAAATGTTCGGCAAAGGTTTGCAGGCGGTGGTATTTGCTTTGGTTTCGAATTTGGTTCCAGCCGGCATGGTAGCGGTATTGTTTACGCCCGGCTGCATCGGTACCTGTAAACTGCAGGTGCCCGTTTTCATAAGGCGAGATCCATACTTTGGTGTAAGCAGGTGGGATAACCAGTTTGGCAAAACGGGCAATCAATTCCTTATCCTTTACCAGCGCGCCACCGGCATCATAATAACTCCAGCCTTTGCCCGCTTTTTTACGGGTATAGCCCGGGGTTGAATCTGAGACATAGCGTAAGCCAACTGCCTTTGCAGTAACTTTTGGGTCGCGACCAATTTTTTCGAGTTTTTGTAGCAGCCGATTCATGCAAAGTACAACAAGGGGTAAGGGATTAAGTTTTAGGTGAAGGGTTAAGAAACAATAGGCCACAGTGGCGTGTCATAATATTTTTACAGCGTATGCAGGCTATCCTCAAAACCAATTTGTAGTTTTAGCTATTAATGTATTATAAACATTTATTAACCAAATTCATGCTGCCTAAAAACTGTAAAACATTCATTTTAAGCCTGTCGTTAACAGCTGGGATAGCTGCCTGCCATGCGGCCCCGCAACAAACGGCGGTTGCCGATACGGGCAAAGGTGCACCTGTTGAAACCATTAAGCCCAACAGCGATTATAAATCAGCCTTCCCCGGCCAAACGCGCATCACAGGCGTCAAAACCAAAATGGCGGTAACCGCAACGGTTATTAATAGCGAATTAAAGCAGCCCTGGGCGCTTTGTGTATTGCCCGACGGTCGCTTTTTGATAACCCAAAAGGGTGGTACTATGCGTCTTTTAAAAGCTGATGGGCAGGCTGATAAAACGATAAGTAATTTACCTGCTGTATTGGCACAAGGGCAGGGCGGTTTGCTGGATGTTAACATCGATCCTGATTTTAAAACTAACCGGATGATATTTTGGGATTATGCCGAAGTAACCCCAGAAGGCAACGTACTGGCGGTAGCTAAAGGTAAATTATCGGCAGATGAAACACAGGTAGAGCATATTGAAGTGATATACCGTGCAAAGCCCGCTTACAGGGGTGCTTTACAGTACGGCAGCCGCATTTTGTTTGATAAGCAAGGCAACTTGTTTGTAAGCACCGGTGAACGCTCGGGTGGCGATATACGCATGAAAGCGCAGGACTTGAGCGCTGCTATTGGTAAAGTACTGCACTTAACCAAAGATGGTAAGGCGGTGCCGGGTGGCCCCTTCGCCAATACCCCAAATGCCCTGCCCGAAATTTATGCCTACGGTTTCCGTAACCCCGAAGGGATGGCCTGGAATCCGGCAACCGGCGAACTATGGGAAGATGAGTTTGGTCCGCGCGGCGGCGACGAGATCAATATTATCCGTCCGGGCAATAACTACGGCTGGCCTGTAGTTACCTATGGTATTGAATACAGCGGCGAAAAAGTTGGTGATGGCATCCAGCAAAAAGAGGGGATAACCCAGCCCATTTATTACTGGGACCCTGTTATATCGCCTTGCGGTATCACTTTTTACACCGGCGATTTGATACCGGAATGGAAGGGTAACCTTTTTGTAGCCGCCCTCAGCGGATCGCACATTGCACGCCTGGTTATTAAAGATAATAAAGTAGTAGGCGAGGAGCGCCTGTTTAAAGATAAACGCGAACGCTGGCGGTCGCTTGCCACCGGTAAAGACGGCGCGTTGTACGGCGTAACTGATAATGGCAAAATGTACAGGATAGCCAAACAATAGTAAATACAAAGCATCGCAAAATCCCGGACGGGCTACCCTTCGGGATTTTGCTTTTTATAAAGATGGTTAAAAACGCCGCCGAATATTTGCCGGGTTTGATATTAATCGGTATTCTTGAAACATCACATATAATTTTTAAAAAGCGCTGTAGCCAATGGCCGGCGCAATAATTATTCATGAGCACTATTCCTGTAAATTTAAAAACCAAACAACACTTCGAAATTCTGGACGGCCTGCGTGGCGTTGCCGCTTTGGCGGTAGTGGTATTTCATTTTACCGAGTTCCTTTTTCCAAGTTACGATGTAAACTTTATCGGCCACGGCTTCCTCGCTGTCGACTTTTTTTTCTGCCTGTCGGGCTTCGTCATAGGTTATGCTTATGATGACCGGATTGGTAAAATGGGCGTGCTGGAGTTTTTTAAATCGAGGATTATCAGGCTGCACCCGTTGGTTATTTTAGGTTCGGTGTTGGGCCTTATTGGTTTTCTTGTTGATCCGTTTGGCGGTCACCCGGAGGCTTACAGTGTTGGCCGGCTGGCGTTGATATTTGTAAGCTCGATGCTGCTTATCCCGTTCCCGGCCATGCAGGAGCGGTATTTTAACCTGTTTAGTTTTAACGCACCGGCATGGTCGTTATTTTGGGAGTATATAGCCAATATTGTTTATGCGTTTGTGCTTTACAGGCTTGCACGTAAGTATTTGGTTGTATTGCTGGTTATAGCCGCGGCAGCGCTGAGTTTTGTTGCGTTCCATGCCAAGATATTATCGGGCGGCTGGGCCGGCGAAAACTTTTGGGAAGGGGGTGCCCGCATTTTTTATTCGTTTACAGCCGGGCTGCTTGTATACCGGTTTAACTTCATTATCAAAAACAAGCTTGGCTTTATTGGGCTTGCCTTGTTACTGTTAGCGGCATTAATGATGCCACATAGTAAATGGAACTGGCTTGCCCAATTGCTTGTGGTACTTTTTTATTTTCCGCTGCTTATTGCTTTGGGGGCAGGTGCCACGCTTTCGGGAGGCCTTAAAAAACTCTGCAACTTTTCGGGTAATATTTCTTACCCGTTGTATATGACCCATTATGTGGGTATCTGGTTTTTTGGTAATTATGTAATAAGCCACAAGCCGCCAACCAGCCAAATTGTTTATATAGTTATTGCAGGTGTAATATTACTGGTTGGCATGGGCTACCTGGCCATGGTGGCTTACGACATCCCGGTAAGGAAGTATTTGAGTAGTAAGCGAAAGCAGGGTTGAGGTAGATCACAACAAATGTTCTATTTTTATTGCCGTCAACTCTTTTTTTACTGGTAAATATTTCTTTATTATTGTTTGATGAGAAGAAAAGACGACATCCTTTGGAAAGGGATTTTGGAAGATGTTTTTGACGATTTTCTATGCTTTCTTAGTCCTGAAGCCACGGAGATTTTCGACTTTGATAAAGGATTTGAGTTTCTGGATAAAGAGCTGGAACAGGTTTTTCCGCCCGAAAACGACGAGTACTCGCCAAAGGTGATAGATAAGCTGGTTAAAGTATTTACTAAAGCAGGCAAAGAAGAATGGATTTTGGTGCATGTGGAAGTGCAGGGCCAGTATCAAAAAGATTTTGCCAGCCGCATGTACACTTATTTTTACAGGATACTGGATAAGTATCAAAAACCAATAGTTGCCTACGCCATATTTACCGAAGCCAATACAAAAGAAAGACCAAGCCATTTTGCCATAGACTTTATGGGCACCAGCTTACGTTACACGTTTAACACCTACAAAATAGCCAGCCAAAGCGATAAGGTGCTGAAAGCCAGTGATAACCCTTTTGCCCTGGTTGTGCTCACAGCAAAGGCAGCACTTGTTGGCAAAGACCTGAAAAGCAGCCGGGAACGTGACGAATTGCTGCTGAACTTAAAGCTTAACCTCACCAGGCTATTGCTGGCTAAGCAGATAGCGAAAGGAAAGATAAGGGTACTGATGAATTTTTTAAGGTATTACATACGCTTTGAAAATCAGGATATAAATGCTAAATTTGAGCAAGAGGTAGAAATTTTAACAGAAAGGAGCAACACCATGGGCATTGAAGAACTTTTATTGGATAGAGCTGAGAAAAAAGGCGAAAAAAAAGGCGAAAAAAAAGGAAAGCAAACTATTGCCCGTGAAATGAAAAAAGAAGGCATGCCTGTTGCCCAGATCGAAAAGTTCACCGGGCTTTCGGCTGGGGAAATTGAAAAGCTTTAGAAACCGCTATAAACATTTAAAAATACCACTCGCTATTGTACGCCGGTTAATCGTAATTAGCTTGCCACCGGGCTTTCTATTAAAGATTTACAAAAACTTTAGTTCTCTATAATATATCATTCTCATTATAAGCCATTTAAAGTTGAGGGCAACCGAGCCTTGACTACGTCTATTATAATATCCAGTCTATAGTTTTTGTACTATTGTATTAACGGCCTCTTGCTATCGTTTACCGTAGCAAGAGGCCGTTATATATTAACATGTCTTTACTTATTCAGCAATTGCAAAGCCTTTTCCAATGCGGCGTCGGTACCTTTCCATAGGTCTTTAATGGTTTTGGTTATGGCCACATTAGGTGCAATGCCTACGCCCACAAACTCTTTCCCATCGGGGTAGGCATCGTGTTTGCCGCATACGCGTGCCGATCCGCCGCCTGGCAGGCTAAAGCCAAAAGGCTGGCCTGTGCTGCCACCGGTAGTTTGCCCAATAAGCTGGCCGCGTTTCATGTAATCAAAAGCCACGGTAAAATCTTCGGCTGCCGAAAACGTACGGGCGCTTATCAATACTACCACAGGCTTATCATAATATTGTTTGCCGTTGGCATCCCATTCGCCGGGCACATTTTCGTGCCATTGGATGCCGTTAATAGTAGGCATATACCTTAATACTTTTGAGTATGAGCTTTGAAATGGCTTGTTGGTTAACGACGAAATAATATGGTAACCAATGCCACTACTGCCGCCACCATTATTCCTGATATCGATGATAAGCCCCTTTGTTGCCGCTATCTGGGTAAATAATGAATCAAACTGCTTCATTATGTTTTCATCTTCAAAATTGTTTACCGTTAAATAGCCAATTTGCCCTATGCGCTTATACTCCAGCGATGGCAAAGCATTTTTTACATCGTGGTACCCGGTGCGGGCAATATCCTGTTGCCAGGTTTTTCCGGCGCTGTTGCGTAATTGTAAATGCAGGGCTTTAGTGGCCGGGCCCGCCAATAAGGCGTAGGTATAGGTGCGTACATCCAGGTCCTGCACGGTCGAGCTGCTTTGGTAAGGCGCAACCTGCGTTTTGCCGTAGGTTGTAACCGGGATGCCATCTATACTCAATACTTCGGTGCCGGGGGTAATGCCCAGGGTTTTTAAGCTGTCGCTAAAAACCTGGCTTACAAATACCCGGCCTTCAATCAGTTCGGTTCTGAATGGCGGGCGGGTGTAAAATTCGGCCGATAATTCTTTTGGTACGTATACATTGGTATGCCCGTCTTTAAGTTGTGCATAAAACTGTTGCAGTACTTTATAATATTGCGCGGTTGATGTAGTGTTTTTTACCAGCGGAAGGTAATCAAGATAGGTTTTGTCCCAATCTATCGCAGCGTGGTCAAAATTGACGAAATTGTATTTTGCCTGCGACCATAGCAGCGATAATCCCGCTGTTTTTTCAGCATCCGATATGTTTTCCTTGTAGGGCGTTTTTAAAGATTCGTCTTTCCAAAGCGCCTGCCTAAGTTTAAGCCTGCTTAGTGCCGATTGAAACCTGGGGTTCGATCGCATGGGTATGAACAGCGAGTCGGTTTCATAAAAATCGATACGGTAGTAATCGCCTTCGTTTCCCATTTTGTCAAATATGTCCAAAGCCTTTTCATACTGTTTACTTAGGGTATAGCACAATATCATATCGTAATAAACATCACTTTTACGACCTTTTAAGTATAAATTATCCTGGGCAAGTTCTATCACCTCGGGCTTGTCCAGGAAATTTACCGCTGTATTTAAAATAGCCAGGCCGCTATCGCACTCAGCTTTGGTAGGATTATCCTTTTCGTAAAATTTACGGGCTTTTGCACGCAGGTTTTGCGCATTGTTATAGGCCTGGCTGCCTGTTAAAGCTGTTTGCGACTTTACTTCAAAGCAGATAAAAGCTAAAAAAAATAAGGTTATAAGGTTGTGTTTCATAGGTTTATTATTAATTGAATGAGTTTTTTTAGGTTATATACTTTTGAATGTCTTTTGAGTTTAATCCCTTTTGCTTCATTGACGTTACATAGGCGGGGGTTACGCCAGCGTTTTTAAGTACAAAAAGCTGGGTTAAGGGGATGTTTTTAAATCCGAGATCGCTAAAGCCTTTAATAAATCCGGGAGTTATTTCTTTTACCTTAAGCTGCACCAATGTGGTGGGCTCAATATTGATGTAACCCATTGTTTTATAACCCATAACCAAATCGGGTGTGATACCCTGCGATTTAAAAAGCGTTAAGGCATTTAACGGGATGTTGTTGTACCCCACATCATGAAAACCTTTGATATATTCGGGCGTTATTTTTGAAATTTTTAAGCTTAGCAGTGTGCTTGCCGGTATATTGCTATAGCCTGAATTTTGCAGTTCGGAAATATATTCGGGCGTTATGTTGAAGTTTTTGAATGAGTGAAGTTGCGATGCTGTTAAATCATATCCAAAGCCGGCCAGTGCCCGCAGGTAGGCGCTATCAACATGCATGTATTTGGCTGTTGAAATTATACTTACGGGTATTACGGTTCCGGTAGTATCGCCTGGTACCCTGGCGGCTAATTTTGCCCTGGTAAGGCCCTTAATGTAGTCGGCTGTTATGCTATCCGATTTAAGCAGGCATAGTTCATTAAAAGTAATGTCGGGATAGCCGGCTTTCTTTATTTCGCTAACATAACTGCTATCCATATTGGCTAATTTTGCCCGCTGTAAATCATGAGCAGTTAGATTTTTAAAGCCCGAATGCCCCCAGAATTTTATTTCTGAAGGCGTTACTTTAAATAGTGCCAGCATAGATAGTTGTTCGGCGGTTAAGTCTTTAAATCCGTTATCTATCAGCAAATTGATATAATCCTCTTTTACATCGTTTACCACCAGGCCAATAAGGGCATCCTCATTGGTGTTTTTTACACCGGCTTTTTGTAAATGCTCAAGGTAAGTTTTATTAAACGTCATTTTAAACCGGCCAAGTCCCTGGTCGCCCTCAAACTTGCCATTAAACAATATAGTACCCGCATCGCGTTTTACATAAAAATCGCTTTGCTTTTTCAGCGGTAGTGATGAAAACGCGCTCACCGGGAAAACGAAGCCGTTATAACTCCAATCCTGCTTTTTGATCACTATCTTCATATCCATGTTGAGTACATTACCCTCTTTGTTGGCATACCAAAAACCCACGATATCGCCCTTGTATAAAGAATCGGGAATAATACCGGTACCCATCCCTTTACTCATCAACCTGTTTTTTCCGTTAGCAGGCTGGTTAAGGATACAAGTTAGCCCGGCGAATAAAGGCACCAGTAAAAAATACTTCCACAGCGTATGCAGGTTTGATTTTTTAATACTCATCATCATGATGCGTTTTTTGAGTATCGACTGGTTGTAATTGGTAGCAATCCGGAGCGATAGGTGAGGGGCCGATACCTTAAGCAGGCTTAATTGGTATAACGAGCGATCAATATTGTGTTTGCTGGTAACCGCTTCATCGGTAAGATACTCCAGGTTATTTTCCATTTCTGTACGGTACCACCAGGCAAAAGGGTTAAACCATTGTAGTACGATAACCAATTCGGCCAATAAAATATCAATGCTATGCAGTTGGCGGGCATGCACTTTTTCATGAACTAAAATTTGGTTATAGGTGTCCCAATTGTACTTTTCAGGATTGATAAATATGTTATTCAGGAAGGAGCAGGGTACCTTATCGCCGGCAAGTTCAACAATACGAAAAGGACCGTCAATAATTACCGGGCGGGCATAGGCCATGTAAAGCGTGTAAATAAGCTGAACAAGCAGGTTTAAAGCAAATACCGCCACACCGGCTATATAAATAATAGATAACCATTGCACCGTATCAGCCAAAGTAAAATGCGATGCGATTGTAGTTAACGGTTTTGCCAGGGGCGCCACGGCCGGCTTTGGTGTAGTCGCCGGTTTCGAACCGGGTTTTGACAGCCTGGGTATTATTGCTTTAACCGACGGAAAGGCTTTTGCCGGCAAATCAACCCTCGGTAATTCATCAGTACTGACAATATTTTGCGGTTCAGCCGCCCTTGCCGACCATTGCTGCGGAACGTGTATAAGCGGCAGCAAAAAGGAAAGGGGTAAGCAGACGAGCAGTACCCATCGGTTAAGGTTATAAAAAGTTTCCCGTTGTAAAAACAGCTTATAAAACAACAGGCAAATTGTTATGAGCAATGCTACATGCAACAGGTAGGGTATCATTTTTTATTCGATTTAATGATTTCTATAATGTCGTTCAATTCTTCCTCGGTAAGTTTTTGCTCTTTGGCAAAAAAAGCCAGCATGCGCGAATAGGAATTATCAAAATACTGGCTTACCACATCTTTCATGGCGTGTTTTTGATATTCTTCTTTGGCAATTGCCGGGTAATACTGAAAAATATTGCCTACGCTATCATGTGCTAAAAAGCCTTTTTCTTCCAGTATTTTTACTATGGTAGCTACCGAGTTATAGTGGGGCTTTGGCTCGGGCAGCTCCTGTATAATCTCTTTAATGAATGCTTTATCCAGGTTCCATACGGCCTGCATGATTTGTTCTTCCCGTTTAGCTAATTTTTGCATCGATTTACTGTTATAAACAAATGTAATACTAATTGATTAGTATTACAACTAATAAATTAGTAATGTAACTAATTTGTTAGTATTTGATGTTGCGCGGTTAGTGTTGTATGTTATTGTTTCGCACGCAATCAATGCCCTTTATGAACAGGTTTCGCGGGCTTTTTTGAAGGGAACCGTTACCGGCCGGGTTACCTGAAATGGTGTGTGGGGGCCTTTTGGAATAAGTAGGTGCAGACAATATTTGCCAGTAACGCCGATTAGCGCGAAAGCAAGCAAAAGCACTAAGTTTTATGGTGATTGAAACACACGGCGGCCCGAAAACTTCGGGTTGTGCTTTACAGCAGTTAAAGTACTGTTACGGAGATTCGTAAAGGCGTTAAGGGATGGAAGAAAGCGGATTAAACAGGCAGGATGATGCCTGTTTAATCCGAAAAAATGGTTTTTTAGCGCTGTTCTATCTCTTTTAAACTATCCATCTTTTTGTAGGCTAAAAATCCTTTGATATCTTCAAAGTGCTCGCGTACCCGCTTATGGCCAAACTCAAATACTTTTTTCACCAGTCCGTCTAAGAAATCCCGATCGTGAGATACCAGGATCAAGGTGCCGTCAAAATCCCGGAGTGCATCTTTAATAATGTCTTTTGTCTTCATATCCAGGTGGTTGGTGGGCTCATCCAGTATTAACAAATTCACGGGTTCTAACAGTAATTTAATCATTGCTAAACGGGTTTTTTCGCCCCCGGAAAGTACCTTGACTTTTTTAGTGGTATCATCACCGCTGAACATGAACGCACCTAAAAGATCTTTGATTTTAAGGCTGTTATCGCTTAACGGGATTTGATCAATTGTTTCAAATACCGTTAATTTTTCATCAAGCAATGCGGCCTGATTTTGGGCAAAGTACCCGATCCTGGCATTATGGCCTACCTTTAAACTTCCTTCAAAATCAATCTCGTTCATGATGGCTTTGATCATGGTAGATTTACCTTCGCCGTTTTTACCAACAAAAGCTACTTTTTCTCCGCGCTCTATTACCATCGATGCGTTTTTGAATACCACATGATCGCCGTAGGTTTTGGTCAGGTCTTCTACCATTACCGGGTATTGACCGGAACGTGGCGAAGGCGGGAATTTCAACCGCAAGGCTGATGTGTCTACTTCATCTATCTCAATAACTTCAAGTTTTTCAAGCATTTTTACCCGCGATTGTACTTGCAAAGTTTTAGAGTAGGTACCCCTAAAGCGGTCAATAAATTCCTGGTTATCGGCAATGAAACGCTGCTGCTCCTCGTAAGCTTTCAATTGATGTACACGACGGTCGGCACGCAACTGCAGGTAATGACTGTATTTGGCTTTATAGTCATATATCCGGCCCATGGTTACCTCGATGGTGCGGTTGGTAATATTATCCACAAAAGCACGGTCGTGCGAGATCACCATTACCGCCTTGGCCGAATTGATCAGGAAATCTTCCAGCCACTGTATACTTTCGATATCCATGTGGTTGGTTGGCTCATCCAATAAAATAAGATCGGGTTTTTTTAGCAAAATTTTAGCCAGCTCGATACGCATGCGCCAGCCGCCCGAAAATTCAGAGGTCTGCCTTGCAAAATCTTTACGTTCAAATCCCAGGCCTTTGAGCACCTTTTCTACCTCTGCATCGTAGTTAGTGCCTTCAACCGTATAAACTTTCTCACTCAGTTCCGATACCCTTTCAATCAACTTCATGTAGTCGTCACTCTCGTAATCGGTACGAATATTAAGCTGCACATTTAACTCCTCCAGTTCCTTTTCCATTTCATTGGCCTCTGCAAAGGCTTTCATGGTTTCTTCAAAAACACTCACCTTATCCTGGGTAAGTAAATGCTGCGGCAAATAAGCTACTACTGCGTCCTTAGGGCCGGTTACACTACCGGTAGTAGGTTTGGCTACATCGGCAATGATCTTGAGGATGGTAGATTTGCCCGCACCATTTTTACCCATCAGGGCTATCTTGTCGTTCTCGTTTATGGAGAAGGTTACATCGCTAAACAAGGTGGTTCCGCCAAATGAAACGGAAATGTTATTTACATTGATCACAGTATGAAAATATTAAATTGCCGGCAAAGATAACGAAAGTCATAGGTTTCCGGAATCAATATCCCCTTACATTATTAAAGCCAACCCAGTTTGCTTTCAACTACATCGAAAGGGGATGGACGATTAAGTCGCCTACGTCTCCTGGCCCGACTATGCCAGATCGTTTCCCTTGATTCAGCGGACTATGTTTTAAATCTTTCATTTGCGGTATGTAGCTTTTTCCCGTTTAAAATGATTTAATTGAAAATAGGCCGACACTCCGCCCGTTCCCTAAAAATGGCGCAACCGATTGTTTTGGCTGGTAACGCATTATCTGCATCTTTTTCGATGGTTCGATGGGGTTGATATCTCGTGGCCTGTTTTTAATAGAGTAATTACTATCTATATTTGTGTGCGCACACGCAAAATTATTATTTGTGATTTTCCCTGTAATTTATCAAACATGCTAAAAAAACTATTGCTTTTAATTTGTATTGCCCTGCCGGGTTTTTGTAATGCTCAAAATGTTTTTCTGTCGGGTATAAAGCCGGGAAAGGCTGTTGCGTTGTCGGGCAAGGGATCGCTGATTCTAAAAAACAATTGCTTGTCGGTAAAATGGCTTGCCGATAAAAAGACGATTGCGGTAAACGAATTTGTTGCCCAAAACAATAAACAGGTGGCTTTAAAAGGTTCACCCATGTTTGAGCTGGAACTGAAGAATGGCACGACACTTAACTCTGCCGATTTTCAAATAAGCGCCACGCCAAAAATTATTGCCATAAAGGGCAATTCAAAAGCGGTTAAACTTTCAGAAAAAGAAAATGGGGTGGAGGTTTTTGCAGAACTTTTCAACATAAAACATGGTATCCGGGTAACGTGGGAAGCTATTTTAAAAGATAATTCCAACTATATCAGGCAAGCCTTCAGTTTTCATAGCCTCAAAGATTCCCTGAAGGTAAGCAAATTAAAACTCATCAAATTTTCGATGGAAACAGGCATCAAGCCATTGGGTGTTGTAGATGGCTCGCCGATAGTATCGGGTAATTACTTTTTTGCATCTGAAACTCCTATAAGTAAATACAACACCGATAACGGCTGGGTTAGCAGCTATATTGAACACCCGGAGCCAACTTTAGATTTAAATGGCTCTACGGTTTGGGGCATTGCTCCCGAAGGCCAACTGCGCAGGGGATTTCTGTATTATCTGCAACGCGAAAGGGCGGTGCCTTACCGGCAAATGCTTCATTATAACTCCTGGTATGATATATCATGGGCCGATCGTAAACTGACAGAAGCGGGCTGTCTTGACCGTATTAAAACCTTTGGCGATAGCCTTACCATAAAGCGGCACCTTAACCTAAACGCCTTTTTATTTGATGATGGCTGGGACGATAATCAAACACTATGGCAAATTAGCAAAGCAAATTTCCCGATGGGGTTTGATAATATGAAAGCGCTGGCCAATAAATACCATGCATCGCTTGGGGTTTGGATGTCGCCATGGGGTGGATATGAGCAGGCAAAAGAACAGCGGCTACAGTATGGCCGGAAACAAAATCCCCCTTTTGAAACTAATTCGCATGGTTTCTCCCTCACCGGGCTTGTTTATTCCGGCAGGTTTAAAGAAACAGCGGCTAATTTTGTTACCAAATATGGCGTCTCGATGTTTAAATTTGATGGCGTAGGGGCCGGAGATCAATCAACCGGCGCTACTCCCGAATATCAAACGGATATGGAATCGCTGTTAAAGCTGGTGGCATCGTTGCGCACCGTGAAACCAGACCTTTATTTTAGCATGACAATAGGCACCTGGCCATCACCTTTCTGGCTTAAATATGGCGATGTGATTTGGAGAAACGGCTGGGATACCAATACACAGGGGCAGGGGGATACCAGGCAGCAGTGGCTCAATTATCGCGATGGTGAAGTGTATAAAAATATTGTACAGCGTGCCCCGCTCTATCCTATAAGCGCTTTAATGTATCATGGCGTTTGTGTTGCCGACAATGGCCCGCCCGCCAAATTTGATATGAACGATAAGGATATCGCTGACGAAATTTGGTCGTTTTTTGGATCGGGAACAAGTTTGCAGGAGCTGTATATTAATCCCCATAAATTAAACACCGCCAATTGGGATTGCCTGGCCAGCGCAATAAAATGGTCGCGGCAAAATGCAGATATTATGCCCGATGTGCATTGGGTAGGTGGTGATCCGGCAAAAGGTGAGGTTTACGGTTTTGCAGCCTGGTCGCCAAAAAAAGCTGTTCTTACTTTAAGAAATCCCTCAGATACAGCAAAAACATTTGAGGTTGATGTGCCCAAGGTTTTTGAATTACCTGTAAACAGCAAACGTATCTACCTTTTTTACAACGCTAAACTTAACGGCAAGCAAGCGAAGGCGCTGTTTAAAGGAGATACCTATACCGTAACGCTTAAACCATTTGAAGTGTTGGTGTTAAATGCCAGCCCCGCCCTATAATAAATTGTTTTTTTATACAAATCGATATTGTCGGTCGGGCATAAAAAGTTTAGTTATATGTGCGCAAATGAGCCCTGTGATACCCCAGGTTTTATCCTTAAATCGCCTTTACATACACCCCTAATGAACCGGATAGTAACTTTATTGATCTTTTGTTTTTTTAATACCGTATCCTTTTCACAAACTATAGCAGCCTATAAGTGGGAAGATCCGGCTAAAGCCGGCTTTGCGGTGATAGAGGGGCAGGCCTGGCCAACAGAAACGGCGGGTACTTATGACAGGTTCCCTGAACGTGCGCAAAGCAGCCTTAACCCTAATGTGTGGAACATATCGCACAGTAGTGCCGGTTTATACATTAAGTTTAAAACAGATGCGCCAAATCTGGTTATCCGTTATAAGGTAAAAGCAGATTTGGCCATGTCGCACATGCCGGCCACCGGCGTAAGCGGTTTGGATCTTTACGCGCTGGATCCCGACGGAAAATGGTGCCTGGCTCCCGGAAGCTTTACTTTTATGGATACCATTATCTACCGGTACTCCAATATAAAGGTGAGCACCAGTTTTCCGGGCCGAAGCTATGAATACAGGCTTTTTTTGCCATTATATAATTCCGTATCCTGGCTTCAAATAGGTGTTCCGGCGGGTAATAGTTTTAGTTTTATGCCTTTATCTAAAGAGAAACCGGTGCTTGTGTATGGTACATCTATAGCGCAGGGTGCCTGCGCATCGCGGCCTGGTTTGGCATGGACGGCAATTTTACAACGTGCGCTTGACCGCCCGCTGGTAAACCTGGGCTTTTCCGGTTCCGGGCGACTGGAAAAATCGGTTATCGACCTGGTGGCCGAGGTTGATGCAAAAATTTACGTGCTTGATTGTATGCCCAATTTAACCAGTTTTGCTGACGCGGAAATTGAAACGCGTTTACTGGCATCAATACAGGGCTTAAAACAGAAACATCCGCTGGTACCAATACTACTTGTGGAGCATGCCGGGGGTAATGTAGATGGCTTGTTAGATACCGGCAGGAATACTGACTATAACCGGGTAAATAAAGTGCTGAACCAAACCTATTCAAAGCTGATTGCAGCGGGAGCAAAAAATGTTTACCTGTTAAGCAATAAAGAAATAGGGTTTGATATTAATTCGACAGTCGACGGCGTACACCCCAATGATGCCGGGATGCAGCAATATGCCAGGGCTTATGAAAAAGCCATCCGGGCAATTATTAACGAGCCAACGGGTATATATTCAACTACAGCGCCTGTTGTACAAAGTCGTGATGGCTATTACGATTGGCGAAACAGGCATAATGAAATATTAACGCTCATTAAAACCGATGAGCCAAAAATTGTGTTCCTGGGTAATTCTATCCTGAATTACTGGGGTGGAACGCCGAAAGCACCTTTGGCAAGAGGCACCGCATCGTGGGATAAATACCTGGAACCATTAGGGGTAAAAAACTTTGGTTTTGGTTGGGACCAGGTTGAGAATGTGCTATGGCGCGTGTATCATGAGGAACTTGATGGCTTTAAGGCCGATAAAGTTATGATTATGATAGGCACCAATAACCTGTCTGCCAATACTGATGATGAAATAATTGCGGGGTTAAAATTGCTGGTGCAGGCCGTAAAAGCCCGGCAGCCCCAAACCGGAATTTTGTTATCCGGCTTGTTGCCAAGGCGGGCGCAGGAAAAAAGGGTACAGGTACTTAATAAAGGAATAGCAAAATTGGCGACTCAGACCGGTGTTCGTTTTATTAATCCGGGCATCTTATTGCTTAATAATGCCGGTATTATTGATGAATCTTTGTTTGGCGATGGCCTGCATCCTAACGAGGAGGGGTATCAAAAACTGGCGGTTGCTTTGGTTCCGTATCTTAAAAAGTAGGGGCGGAGTTCTGAAGGGGGATGACATTGTGAAAAGGGCTGTCATGGGTAGCCCGTCGAAGCATAGCGGCGACTCGACTCACCCCGAACATCGCTATGCTCGTTCTGCCCCTCTTTCCGCTTCGCGCATAGAGGGGCTAAAAAATAAAAATGGGGTTTACCCTCTATGCGGCGTAAGCCGGAGAGAGGGTCGGCCAGCGTAGCGTAGCCGGGTTGAGTCGTGACCAGCGTTCATGCTAATGTTTATGTTATTTCCAACATGCCATAGCTAACCCATCGAACCATCTGCGCAAAGTCCTCTCCACGCGACCTTTCAACAGTCCATTAGCCACCACGCAAACACCGAACATACCTCCCCGGCAAAATTATAGCTGGATAATGCGACAAAAACTATATTAAATTACCTTTGCTATCTTTTTTACACGAAAGGTTAACATGAAGAATAAAATTGTACGCATTAAAGATATTGCCGAAAAAGCGAAAGTTTCTACAGGTACAGTTGACAGGGTATTACACAAGCGGGGGCGGGTATCAAAAAAAGTAGAGGAGAAGATACTCAAGATCATTGAAGAGATGGATTATGAGCCAAATTTGATGGCGAGGGCCTTAGGCTCAAACAAAATATATCAGATTGCTGCCTTAATACCCGATCATAAAAGCGATTCATATTGGTACGCCCCCAAAGCCGGAATTGAAAAAGCCGAGAAGGATTTGAAACAATTTGGCATCGTCGTTCAGCAATATGTATTTAATCCCTATGATGTTGAGTCGTTTATAACTCAAGCCAATCAATTAACCAAAGATAATCCCGACGGTATAATTTTGTCCCCGATATTTTACCGGGAAACTTTGCCGTTTTTTGAGAAGTGGAAAGCGGCCGAAATTCCATTTGTATTGTTTAACACCCAAATTGCCGAGTGCGAGCCTTTAAGTTATATTGGACAGGACTCTTATCAAAGCGGTTTTTTGGCCGGCAAACTAATTCATTACGGCCAGCCCGATCCTTGCTCTGTTTTAATCGCACATATCGACGAAGAGATAAGTAACGCGGCCCACCTTTTGAAAAAAGAGCAGGGGTTCCGCAATTATTTTGCCCAAAATAACCTGGAGCATCAGTACAATATTTTAAGGATTGAATTGAATAGGTCAAACCCGGTCTTGTTCATCACACAGCTGGATGATATTATTGATAGCACGCCCGATATTACCAGTGTTTTTGTAACAACATCCAAGGCACATGAAATTGCAAAACACCTGGAGCAGCGCCATATAAAACACATCAAAATAATTGGGTACGATTTACTGCCCGCTAATTTATATTTCCTGAATAAAGGGGCAATTAGTTTCCTGATTAACCAAAACCCCAAGGGGCAGGGGTATTGGGGTATTTATCAGCTAACCGATTACCTCGTGTTCAAAAAGGAAGTCCCCATTATTAAATACCTTCCGTTGGATATCGTGACCAAGGAAAATATGAATTATTATACAGATGATGAAGATACTGTTTACTTAGATATCTGATTGTTCGCTTATTTCCCGGCGCAGGGAAATCACTTTTAAACTTTTTCAGCTACAAATGGTTGACCTTTACAAAATAATACACTTTTAAGCTGCCCCGTAAAGGCTACATGTTCGTAGAAAGACGAATAGTTCAACCTTTTTTGCTCCTTAGGATCAAGATCGACTTTTAAAATCGATTTCCCTGTTCCCCGGGTTCCTTGCTACCTCAAATTTAAAACCTGATTTCCGTGGCGGCAATACAGTACACCTATGCTTATCCAAAGTAGTAGCTGATTCTTTTAGCAAGAGTTTTGCTATACCGCCCATTTCTGTAGTTCATTTAATCCTGCTGTTGCAGTCGATGGTTCTCTGTCAAAAAAAGCTTTGTTTACATAGTGCGCGTTTGTTTACATAAAAGAATTATTTAATAATTTTTTATTAAAGTGTGTGCGAGCACGCAAATATTTTTATATTTGTTTGTAGCTATTTGTACCATATAAGTGTGTGCGCATACTGATACCTGTAGCTTTTCGCATTTTGTACACCGGGCAGTGATGAGCCGTAGAATTTAAAATGATCAAAAAGAAAAAATGACCAACAAGATTTATGAAATAGTATCCAACTTTTCCGTCGGGGGAGATATAGCTGCTGTTATTCCTTATGGTTCGGGCCATATCAATGATACTTTTCACGTAACGAACAAGGACGCTGCGTTGCCCGGGTACCTGCTACAGCGCATCAATCATCATGTGTTTGAAAATGTGCCCGCGCTTATGGAAAACATACACCGGGTAACCAGTCATCTCAAAAAAAAGCTGGCGCAGATACCAGGCTCAAACCCCGATAAAGAAGTGCTCACTATGGTTTGGACGAAAGACGGGCAAAGTTTTTTTTGTGATGCTGAAGGCAATTACTGGAGAATGTATTGTTTTTTGAAGGATACCAAAAGTTATGACCTGGTATTAACCGAACAACAGGCTTATGAAGGGGGAAAAACCTTTGGCAAATTTCAATTGCTGCTGGCCGATTTGGATGCCGGCCTGATTTGCGAAACTATCCCCGGTTTTCATGACATCAGCGTTCGGCTCGACAACCTAAATAAGGTGGTACTGGCCGACCCGGAAAACCGGGTTAAAGATGTTTTGCCCGAATTAACTTTTGTAGTTGAAAGGGCAGAAAGCATGGTTACCATTTTGAATTTGGGAAAAGAAGGCAAATTGCCGCAGCGTATTATACACAACGATACTAAATTTAACAACATATTACTGGATGCCAGTGATTGCGGGCAGTGTGTAATTGATTTGGATACAGTTATGCCCGGCTATGTAGCTTATGATTTTGGCGATGCCATCCGCACCATTATCAATATAGCGCCCGAGGATGAGGAAGACCTTACAAAGATAGGGCTTAGCATCCCATTGTTTAAGGCCTATACCGAAGGCTATTTTAAAAGTGCCGGCAGCTTTTTAACAGATACGGAAGTTCAATCCCTTTCAATGGGCGTTTTGCTGATACCTTATATGCAAGGCGTTCGGTTCCTGACAGATTACATTGCCGGCGATGTTTATTATAAAACACGCTTTGCCCAACACAACCTGCAGCGAACCAGGGCGCAGTTCCAGTTGCTCAGAAAGCTTGAGGAAGAATACGACGTTTTAGACCAAATAATTAAAAACGCGGCAAAATCATGCACGCAATTATCATCCGAAATTAAATGAAAGAACTAACCGTACCATTTTTGAAGGGGGTAACAAAAATTAGCCCCATAGCTCATGTTTCTTTTTTGTTGGATAGTTACGAAGCTAACGCTATCGGCATGGTTCCCTGGCCCGGCTACGGTTATAAGCCCGATGCTAATTTTACAATGGCCTATGGTAACGATTGTGTTTTTATAAAATACTATGTTAGCGAAAAGTGTGTAAGGGCAATTTACAGCCAGCCTAATGAGCCCGTTCATAAAGATAGTTGCGTGGAGTTTTTTGTTTGTTTTGATAACGAAAATGAATATTACAATTTTGAATTTAACTGTGGCGGTGCTTGCCTGGCGGGGTTTGGAGCACACAGGGAAAATCGACGGTTATTACCCGAACCTGTTATCGGAATGATAAGGCACCAGGCGCAAATAAAAGCGGTAAACAATAAAGGCGAGGGGAATATAGCCTGGGAACTAACCCTGATGATTCCGTTGGATGCATTTTACTACCATTCGCTTACAACATTAAATGGCAGGCAATGCCGGGCAAATTTTTATAAATGCGGCGATGAGCTGCCCGATCCGCATTTTTTGGCGTGGAATGATATTAAATCTGCCGAACCTAACTTTCATTTACCCGTTTTTTTTGGGAAAATGAAATTCGAAAGCCCCAATAAATACTTAGCTCCTGTAAAACAAAAGCAACAAACTCATGAGATTAAAATTTATCGTAATCCTGTTGCTGTATAGCGCAGGTGTTTGGGCGCAATCAAAAAGCGGCGATTTTTACCAGGAGCTTGGGGATCCAAAACCTGTTGACCAGGGAAGCTGGAATCTTTTAAAACCAGGCACATACGTGAGTTTTGTATCGGCTGATATCCGGTATGATAAGCATAATGCACCCGCTATATTTCCGTTACAAACCCAGTGGCAAACCAAAGCCTGGAAAGGCGAAAAGGTGCATACGCAATTCCTGGTGTGGGCAACCCGTAACCTGCAGCAAATTAGTTTTGAGTGGAGTAAACTTGATGATGGTAAGGGCCATGAAATTGCTGCAAAAAACATCAGCGCCAACTTTGTGCGTTATGTGATGGCCGATGGTCTTAATAGTGAAGGCGGCGGCTGCGGTATTCAACCCGGCCATGACTCGTCGCTGGTTGAAGATGTAATTGACCAGGTAAAATCCCTTGCCCTGACTAAAAATACTACCCGGCCTGTTTGGCTAAGCATTAACGTGCCGGGCAGCGCTACCCAGGGTGTGTACAGCGGTTATGTGAAAGTTAAGGAAGGCAAAAATAAGTATGCTGCAATGCTGCATTATACAGTACAGGTACTTAATCACAAGTTGCCTGAACCGGCACAGTGGAAATTCCATTTGGATTTGTGGCAAAACCCCTATTCCGTTGCACGCTGGTATAGGGTAAAACCATGGTCCGGTCAGCATTTCGCCATTATGCGCCCGTATATGAAAATGCTTGCTGATGCCGGTCAGAAATCAATTACCACCACCCTGATACACGACCCCTGGAACAGCCAAACGTATGACGTGTATGGCTCAATGGTAAAATGGACTAAAAACAGGAACGGCTCCTGGGCGTATGATTATACCGTTTTTGACAAGTGGGTAACTTTTATGATGTCGTTAGGCATTGATAAGTTTATTAACTGCTATAGCATGATTCCCTGGAATTTGAAATTTTATTACCACGACGAGACCCTTGGAAAAGATACCGCCATAATAGCCAAACCAGGTACATTAGCATATGATGCCCATTGGCGCCCTATGCTTACCAGCTTTGCCCGGCATCTTAAACAAAAGGGATGGTTTGCTAAAACTACCATCGCTATGGACGAACGATCGATGGCCGACATGCAAAAGGCAATTGCGTTAATTAAAAGCGCCGATAAAGATTTTAAAATTTCATTGGCCGGTAATTATCACCCCGAAATTGAAAAAGATTTAGTGGATTACAGCGTGGCCTCAAACCAGGTGATAGATAGCGCAACTATGCTTGCACGTAAAAAAGCAGGATTAAATACTACCTATTATACCTGTTGTACAGAGGGGCATCCCAACACCTTTTCCTTTTCTGCATCTGTCGAGTCTGCCTGGCTGGGATGGTATGCCGCTTACAAGGGATATGATGGTTACCTGCGCTGGGCATACAACTGCTGGGCAAAAGATGCCTTACGCGACACCCGGTTCGGATCATGGTCATCCGGGGATGCCTACCTGGTTTACCCGGGTTTGCGTACCTCTATCCGTTTTGAACGGCTGATTGAAGGTATCCAGGATTATGAAAAAATTAACGTACTAAAGAGCCAGTTTATGAAAGAAAACAGGCGAGATAAACTACATCAGCTTCAAAAAATATTAAGTGGTTTTGATATCAGCGAGGCAAAAAATAAAAGTGCAGGTGACGTTCTTCACGCTTCGCAGAACGATTTAAATAACTTGTAAATTATTGTAATAAAATGTAGTTTTTGTTAACTTTTATTGAATATTTTCTTTTACTTTTTGCATTTTTTTGACTTTATTTACTATCAGAAGTAGCTTAAATAACAAAATTGAAGTCTCGGGGAAAATGCAGGGTAAATTGCCACACGATAGATGCCGCAAATTACTTAGCAGGAGCCGGAGGAAAACAAGGGCTTCGGCGGGAGTACTGAATGGCTATCTAAATGGTAGTAATTGTAATATTTTAAAACAATAAAAAACACTTTATTTGAAGTTGCCAATTTTAAATTTCATAATGCCGAATGAATAACCTGGAAGTTCAGCTATTGACAGATGAGCGGCTTATAGCGTTGATCCAGGAGAATAATCTTGCGGCATTTGAACGTATCTATAATAAATATTGGTCAAAACTTTATCTTTCAGCATACAATATCCTCCGGGACCGCCAGGTATCTGAAGACGTTACCCAGGAGGTGTTGGTAAACCTATGGATGAAACGTGCTAATCTTCAACTAACTTCTTTAAATGCTTATTTATATACAGCCGTGCGCTACCAGGTGTTTAATGTTATCCGCTCCGGCAAAGTAAGAGCAGATCTTTTTAATCACCTGGAAGAACTTTTTAGCAATAACGGGGGCGAAGATATCCTATCCCAAAAAGATATTAACCGTTTGCTGGAGCAAGGGGTAGCCGAACTGCCCGAAAAGTGCAGGCAAATATTTATCATGAGCCGTAAAGAACACCTAACTACCAAAGAAATTGCCGAACGGCTTGGAATTGCCCCTAAAACAGTTGAAAATCAATTAACTGTAGCCTTGAACCGCTTGCGTAAAACACTGGGCGATTTTGTTTGCTTAGCTGCCATTATGCTATGCGGACGGTGGTTTTGAGTGTTTTACTGAATTTTAGTCAGGCTTTTTTCTCAAAATTCCTTCTCTTATTAATTGTTAAAACTTCATGATTTGTTATTATTCATAGGTAATCCTACACCGAACCGGGCAAAAAACAAGGCGAAGTTTTTTTGAAATTAAAAATAGGTCTTTACAGCAAATTCAAATTGCGTTTTAAAAATCTCTTTAAAAGCGTTGATGTTATTTTGTTCGTAAAAGATCAACATCGCCTTTTTATAATCCACGGAATCTACCGTTCGGAAAGATAATGGGCAATGTTGGTATGCAATCAATATCGCATTGCTAACAATTCGCGCAGTTCGTTTATTTCCATCTGTAAAAGCCTGGATGTAGGACAACAATACTAAGGCCAGCAACGCCTTTTCAAAGACATTTTCCTTTGCGTTGATCAGTTCGCACATCCCCGTCAGTGCCTCTCGTATTTGATGTTCATTATCAAGCGGAATATAATTAGTGCCTGATATACCGACCCGTCGTTGCCTGATATTCCGGTCTACGTCCAGTTCCTTTACTAAGATACTGTGCATGTCTTCTAAAGACTTGATCGTTAACGGCACTACATAATCGGGGTGAGCGACTATAAAGTCAATCGCTTCTTTATGGTTAAGCAACATCACCGCATCATCTTTTGGTTTGCCTGCAGCAGTTTCCTTTTCTTTTAACAAACGTTCGGTTTCCAGTAGGGAATAAGTGTTACCTTCGATCTGCGAAGATTTCCAGCTCAGGTCGATAGCAAGCCGCTCCATTTCTTTGCTATAAAGCGATGAAGACAGGTTCGAAATATTTTCCTTGAATTCATTTTGCAGCGCACTCAATTGATCCAGTTCCTTAGTTGTAAATAAGGTGATCTGACTAAGTATATGCGGTATCAAGTTGAAATTGAAAGTGCTTTTTATCGTTCTTTCGTCAATCTCTTTTTCAAAATACCTGCTTACATTTACAGGATGAAGCACTTCATAGGCCGGGCTTAACAAATATTTAACAGATTTTTGCCTGCCCAGGGTGATGACCAAATCTGTTTCAACCAATTTACTGAGTTGGCGTTTGAAAGTTGCAAAGCTTACCCCAATAGCTAATTCCGCGTACATTTTACTTGATGATGTCGCGGGATTTTCGGTCAAATAACCAATGATCAGATCAGAAATGTTCTCTTTCATGTTTTATAGCTCAATCAATATTCAAATATAGCTTATTTGTTGTAAATTTTGAGCCGTATTTTGTATATAAATGAGCCATATTGGAAATGGGCTGGTTAAATCTATATGATTTAAAAATGAATTCTGACAGATTTGTTAATGATATAGAAATATTTAAAATTTCTTTGGGGGTACCCCCTGTGTTGGGTTACTTACATACAATAACCTCCCAATGAAAAAAGAAACACTTCTGATCTTAATAAACAAATACCTTTCAAACCAGGCCACTGCCGAGGAGGAAGAACTTTTATTAAACTATTACAACACGCTCCAGAAAAACGAATTGAAATGGGACGAGCTTGCCATGGGCGATGAAAATACAGCCGGGGCCGAGCTTTACGATAAGGTATTGCTGGAGATAAAAGCTCGCGAATCTGCACCTAAAAGAATTGTTTTTTTGAGGCGGTGGTTTGTAGCTGCATCAATTACCTTATTCCTTGTCGCCTCCTCATTATTGGTTTTTTACCTCAAGCCCGGCGCTTCTGGTTTATTAACTAAAAACAAACCGCAATCGGCAACCGGGAATACCATCGCCCCAGGGGGGAATAAAGCATTATTAACCCTAGCCAATGGTTCAAAAATTGTTTTAGATGATGCCGCGACCGGCGAATTGGCCAAACAATCTGGTGTAAAGGTTACCAAAGCTGCCAATGGTCAGTTGGTTTATACAGTCGAAGATGCATCCTCTAATTCAGGTGCTTCAGCCCAGGTGACATATAATACCATCGAGACGCCAAAAGGCGGGCAGTACCAGGTTGATTTGCCCGATGGTTCAAAAGTTTGGTTAAATGCGGGCTCATCGCTTCGTTATCCAACCAATTTCAATGGTAATGAACGCAGCGTTCAGTTAGCGGGCGAGGCTTATTTTGAAGTTGCTAAAAATGCTAAAAAGCCATTCAGGGTTGTGAGTAACAGCCAGGTGGTTGAAGTTTTAGGTACGCATTTTAATATCAGCTCTTACATTGATGATACTTCGGTTAAAACTACTTTATTGGAAGGTTCTGTTAAAGTGCTGTCTACCAAATCTAATCAATCAAAATTGCTTAAACCGGGCGAGCAATCAAATATCAGTTATTTAAGCAACTCATTTAATGTACAAACAGTTAATACCGAAGAGGTAATTGCCTGGAAAAATGGCTATTTCCTGTTTGTTGACGAAGACCTGAAAAGCATTATGAGCAAGTTTGCGCGCTGGTACAATGTTGACGTAGAATACGCCGGTAATGTGGATAATTTAAGATTTGGCGGAATGGTATCGCGTTCAAGAGACTTAGCCCAGGCACTGAAGATCATAGAACAAACAGGAAACGTTAAAACTAAAATTGAAGGAAGGAGAGTCATCATTATGCCTTGATAATTACTCCGCATTAAGGTATCCTGAAAAATAAGCCGGAAGTGCTCGAACACTCCCGACTAAAACGTTAGGGCTTACCATGAAACTAAATTCGTAGTCCAATTACACCTTAAACCCAAACAAGTTCAAATGTATGAAATGTTATGAAATAAGTTTGTACAGGGTCCCCTGTATAAAAAATAAAGCTTTGTTGATTATGAAACTATCCATCATATTGTTGGTAGCAACCATACTTCAGGCAAGTGCTTCAGGTTACGCACAAAAAATTACATTATCAGAAAAAAATGCTCCATTAGAAAAAGTTCTTAAAGAAATTAGGGAACAATGCGGATATGATTTCTTCTATAATTCAAAGGTAATTAAGCAGGCTAACCCGGTAAGTATTGATGTTCTGAATACCGAATTAGAAGAAGTATTAAAACTGACATTTAAAGGGCAGCCGTTTATTTATAGTATAAGCGAGAAAACAATTATTATTAAACCTAAACCTTTAGCTTCACCGTCTCAGCCAATACCCGTTATAAAGGTTTCGGGTATTGTTACTGATTCAAAGGGTCTTACGTTACCTGGCGCCAGTGTGCGTATTAAAGGTACCAATAAAGGCGTGGTAACTGATATACAGGGGCGCTTTACCATTGAAGCCGATGTTAACAGCATTCTTGTTGTTTCATTTGCCGGTTTTGTTGCCAAAGAAATTACAGTTACCGAAGCAACATCCTCGCTTACTGTTCAATTATTGGATGATACCAAAGGAATAAATGAAGTAGTAGTGGTAGGTTATGGAAAGCAAAAAAAGCTGACGATAACCGGCGCTGTTACTACTGTAAACGTGGCCGATATAACAACGCCCAACCGCTCATTATCTAATGCCCTGGCGGGCAAAGTAGCCGGTGTAATATCAATGCAAAGAAGCGGAGAACCTGGCTATGATAATGCATCATTTACCATTCGTGGCATTGGAACTTTTACAGGTAATGCAAACCCACTTATTATTATTGACGGGGTACAGCGGGATGATGTAAACAGCACTTATGGCGGGGCTTACAACAACATCGATCCGGAGGATATTCAAAGTATTTCGTTGTTAAAAGATGCTTCGTCAACCGCCGTATATGGTGCCAAAGGTGCAAATGGGGTTTTAATTATAACTACCAAAAGAGGTGTTGCAGGCAAACCTAAAATTTCATTAAAAACAGAAGCTTCAATGTCTGGCCTTACCAAAACACCAAAAATGCTGGATGCGGTATCATGGATGAGATTACATAACGAAGCAACTACAAATGACGGTAACGCAGCGGCCTATTCCGAAGAAACTATTCAAAAAACAGCCAGCGGTTTAGATCCATATCTGTATCCCAATGTTAACTGGATAAAATCTGTTTACAAGAATTGGGCGCCGGGATACAACACCAACCTGAATGTTAGCGGCGGTGCATCAACGGTAAGGTACTATGTTTCGGCATCTTTTTATGATCAGGATGGAAGCTATAAGGTAACCAAACAAAATGGATACAATCCCAACCTAAACTTCAAAAGGTATGATTTCAGGTCGAACCTGGATATAGATTTAAGCAAAACCACTTTATTATCCATGAACCTGGATGCTATGCTGGTGAGCAGCCGTTATCCCGGCCTGTCTGCCGGTAGTATCTGGTACGAATCGTATTTAACCCCACCCAATGCATTCCCGATACAATACCCGGGAGGTAAATGGGCCGGTCCGTTTAACAACGGGGGATCCAACCCGGTGAACGATATTCAAAATTCTGGTTATAACAGCGAGTTTCGCCCAACTGTTCAGTCGGTTTTCTCTATCAACCAAAAACTGGATGCTATTACTGAAGGCTTAAGCGCTATGGCCAGGTTTTCGTTCGATTCTTATAGCGAAAACGACAACGGCAGAACGGGTACCAATGATCTTTTTTTAGCAACATCAAGAGACCCACAGGGTAATTTGGTATTTGGCCAGTCGAGGTATGGAAGCCAGTTTTTAGGCTACACGCAGTCATCCTCTGCCGAAAAAACCATGTACCTGGAAACAAACGTAAATTACGACCAGGCTTTTGGCAAACACCATGTAGGCGGACTGCTGTTATATAACATGCGGTCGAGGGTACAGAGTTCGGCCGGGAGTGTTATTAGCTCTATTCCCTATAATAACCAGGGTTTAGCCGCCAGGGCTACTTATGCCTACGCCGACAGGTATTTGCTTGAGTTTGATGCCGGTTATACAGGTTCAGAAAATTTTGAGCCGGGTAAAAAATTCGGTTTTTTTCCCTCAGTTTCCGGGGGCTGGGTAATTTCAAGAGAACCATTTTTTACAGGGCTTTCAAAAACATTTAACCTGCTTAAAATAAGGGGATCTCACGGCCTTGTGGGTAACGACCAGATTGGGTCTAATTACGGTATCACCCGGTTTCCTTATATCAACCAGTATGGCGGTGGCGGATCTGTAGGTTTAGGTCTTAACGGAACGGTGTATGGCGGCACTACCGAAACCGTAATTGGAGTAGAGAACCTTACCTGGGAAAAGGCAACCAAAGATAATATCGGGCTGGAAATAGGGCTATTCAATAAATTGAACATCACCATTGACGCTTATAAAGAAAGAAGAACCAGCATTTTAGTTCAGCGCGGTTCATTGTCGGGAATACTGGGGGTAAGCGGGGCTGTATTTGCCAATTTGGGCGAAATGAACAACCATGGCATTGAAGGCAATGTTGAATACAATGAAAATTTTGGCAAAGTGGCACTTCGCCTTTATGGAAACTTTACTTACAATAATAATAAAATTGTACAAAAGGACGAGCCAAAACAACTGTACGCTTACCAGCAAGCTACCGGTCGTAAGTATGGCGATAATTTGATGTATGTTGCCGAAGGGCTGTTTACATCGCAGGAAGATGTTGATAAAAGCCCCTCTCAGTTTGGCGCGATATTAAGGCCCGGCGATATTAAGTACAAAGATGTAAACAACGATGGCGTAATAAACAGCTTTGATAGGGTATACACCGGTAAATCAGACATACCTACTATTTTATATGGTGCAGGGTTTACAGTTGGTTATAAGAAATTCGATCTCTCGCTATTTTTTCAGGGGACTTCCAATGTCATCATAATGGCGAATGGATCATCCATCACCGGCGCAGGTGCAACCGGTGCAGGTATTGTACCGTTTACTGGTATGGGTACTTATCCATCCGGTATGCTGGCCAACCTGGAAAGCCGGTGGACGGTTGAAAACCCGAGCCAAAATGTAGATTACCCACGGTTAGGCATTGCCAACCAAAACAGTAACAATTATCAGCCAAGTACATGGTGGTCTAAAGATGCAAGTTTTGTCCGTTTAAAACAGGCAACATTAGGGTATACACTTAAGCCTTTGTTTCTTACAAAAGCGGGCATCAGCTCGGTTTACCTTTATTTAACGGGCCAAAATCTGCTAACGTTCTCCAAATTCAAACTTTGGGATCCCGAACTCGGCTCTAATGGCGCAGGCTACCCGCCGGTAAGAATATTTGCTTTTGGGTTGCGGGCTGCATTTTAGCAATAATGGATTTAAATCAATTTTAAAAGTATTTAAAGTTTTTCCAATGAAAAAAAATATACTAATTATGGCTGTTGGGGCATGGTTCCTGAGTGCCAGTTTATCTTCCTGTAATTATCTTAATAAAAAGCCCGATAACCTGTTAACATCTGATTTGATTTGGAGCACCAGGGCCAATGCCGAATCATACCTGTACAATATATATGGATATATTGTTGAAACCGACGGCGGCGATTTTAGTGCTATGGGCGCAAGTGATGAATCATCTGTATCTATCCCAGGTACCAATGTAAGGCAAATGGTTGCAGGCAACTGGAGTCCTGTAAATGCTTATTTTGACAATTGGGATAACTATTATAGAGGAATCAGATCGTCATTTATTTTTGAAGCTAATATTGACCGGGTTCCGGCCAGCCAGTTAAGTGTAACCTTAAAAAATCAATATAAGGCAGAATCCCGGTTTTTAAGGGGGTGGTTTTACTGGCAGTTGATAAAACAATATGGTCCGGTTGTAAAAGTAACGGAAGCATTAAGTTTAAATGCCGATTTCAACAAGTTCCCAAGATCATCTTTTGACGAGTGTAAAGACTATGTTAACACGCTAATGGACCAGGCAGCGGCCGGTTTACCTGCCGAATGGGCTACAACCAGCAATTACGGCCGGCCAACAAAAGGTAGCTGCCTTGCTGTAAAAGCACAAATTGCCTTACTGGCAGCCAGCCCGCTATGGAATGGTAACTCTTCGTTTGCCTCTTTTAAAAACCAGGATGGCACACAACTGGCACCAACGGTATACGATGCCAATAAATGGAAAATAGCAGCCGATGCCGCCAAAGCAGTAATTGATCTTGGCTCATATAAGTTATTTACCAATCTTGACAATGGCGGGACCGTATTTGATCCTTACCTGTCTGTAAGGGATCTTTTCATTACCAACTGGAACAGCGAGATTATTTTTTCAAGAAATTCATGGAATTACACAGGTTATACCAAGTGTGTAACGCCTGGCGCCGGCGGGTATAGCATGTATAATGCTACCCAAAACGTTGTAGATGCATTTTACATGAATAATGGCAAAACCATTGACGATCCATCATCCGGGTACACTGCAAGCAATTTTGCGCAAAGCAATGGCGGTAAGTACTGGGAACACAAAAAGGGGCAATGGAACATGTACGCAAACCGCGAACCAAGGTTTTATGCTTACATACAATATAATGGCCGGCCGGTATTACCCGCACCAACTGTTGATGATAAAAACTATTATTCATCAACCGAAAATATTGACGGAACAGGCCGGGCCGAGTTTTATTATAATGGCAAAGCCGGAGCAAAAGCAAGCGGGGCCAGCAATAACATTACAGGCTATGATGTGCTGAAAAATGTAAGTCCTGCCGATAATATAAGGCAGTGGACTGCCAACTACAGGCCCTTTATATTGATAAGGTATGCCGAAATTTTGCTTGATTATGTAGAAGCTTTAAATGAGTACGATCCATCTAACCAAAATATTGTGCTTTACCTTGACCAGATCAGGAGCCGGGCCGGTTTGCCGGGCATAGAAACTGTTTACCCCGGTGCAGTTGGAAACAAGGACCTGATGCGCAAATACATTTTGAAAGAAAGGCAAGTAGAGCTTTGTTTTGAAAGCGACAGATACTATACCCTCATTAGAAGGTTATTGTTAGGTGCCGATGAAAACCAAACCATTTACGGATTAAATGTAAATACCGACGATCAGGGACAAGGATTTTCATTTGGCGCTCTTTATAATAAAACACTTTTCCAAAAAAGGGTATGGAACAATAAAATGTACTTGTTCCCAATTTCCCAATATCAATTAGACCGTGACAGGGCATTGGTTCAAAATCCCGGTTGGTAGATGCGTGTTTTTTATTTGCCGAAAGGCAATAAAAGAGGTATAAAAAAACTAATAATTAAAGTGTAATTATTCAAATGAAAACATTCATAAACATAATGTCAAAAAGCATAAATCAATGCTTATTTGCCGGCGGGGTTTTTATAATGATAGCTTTTATAAGTTGTAAAAAAGACAAAACTCCCACACATAATAGCAACTCGCCAATTAACATTAACAGCTTTATTCCGGCACAGGGTGGCGGCGGAACAGAAGTGCTTATTAACGGCAGTAATTTTTCAACAGATACTTCGCAAATTGCGGTTACCCTTAACGGGGTAAAACTCAAAATCATCGGTGCCAATACCACGCAAATGATGGTAGTGATACCCAAAAAAGCCGGAACCGGGCCTATTATGGTAGCTATAGGTAAGGGAACGGCAACAAGCACAACTAATTTTACTTACCAGTATACCAGGACGGTTACTACGCTGGCCGGGTCGGGTAAAGCCGGTTTTGCCAATGGGCAGGGAACAGATGCCATGTTTGATTTTAGTGGCCAGGGTTGGTACAGGAGCTGCGGTGTAGCTGTTGATGATAACCTGAATGTTTATGTTGCCGATCCGGGGAATCACTGTATCCGGAAAATTGATACCGGCGGAAACGTTACAACGCTGGCCGGTAATCCGGGGGTTTCTGGTTATTCTGATGGGAAAGGCACAGCTGCAACTTTTTCTTTGCCTTATGATGTGGCTGTTGATGCCCAAGGCAATGTATACTCTGCCGACCCGGGCAACTGGGATGTCCGAAAGATAAGCCCTGATGGTACGGCCACTACCTGGGCCTGGGGAAACCAGTCGCCCTGGAGTGTAGCTGTTGATAAAACTTCGGGCTACGTTTATTACTCAAGCTGCTCCAGTCCGGGAAGTATTTACCAGGTATCAGCACAGTGGACTGCTAAAGAAGTTGTATCCGGCCTTAATTATCCCGCAGGCATCAAGTTTGATAAAACCGGGAATCTATACGTATCAATGAACGGAGATCACGTTATCAAAAAGTATACTGCCGGAACCTGGCAGGGTAGCATCATTGCCGGGCAGCAGGGGAGTGCCGGTTATGTGAACGGAGGGCCCGCAGTATCAAAATTTTCGTTGCCATGGGGCATCGCGGTAGATAACAGTAACAATATATATGTGGCAGGTAACGGAACCGTTTATGGCGATACCGGCCACCCCGATCAAAGTATCCGCTTTATACAGGCCAGCACATTTGAAGTAAGCACTTTTGCCGGAAGTAGTACAGCCGGATACACCGATGCAATAGGAGGGTTTGCACTTTTTAGCGCGCCAACCGGTGTTGCTGTAGATAAAAACGGAACTGTTTACGTGTTGGACAAAAATAATAACCGGATACGGAAAATAGTTTCCGAATAATGCCAATATGTGCGCTGAATAGCTTCCCAGGATCGATGGTGGTAATCTTTGAGTATCCGCCCCAACAAATATCTCTTTCATTATTTGGGAAGCTGTTTGAGTGATAGTTTATTTTGTTTGATTTGTATGGTACCTCGTAGCACGTATAATTTGCTACGAGGGCTATACTTTGCGCCGCTAAACGCCGGTAACATTTAATAACTGCAAGGCAAGGCAGCAAGTATTTCTTAATTAAAAAAACGCAATGAAATTTTATATCAATATTTTGTTAGTGTGTGTTTGCGCTTTACAAACGCTGGCCTGCAGCAAAAAAACAGCTGGTAATAATGTGGTGCCCATAGCAGCTATCCATGTTTATTACGTGGCAGCAAACGGGTCTGATGCTAATGCAGGCACAATCGGCGCGCCCTTCCAAACCATCAATACCGCGTTAACTCATGCCACACCCGGCGATACCGTTCTGGTTAGGGGAGGCGCTTACTACGAAAAAGTGGTGTTCCCAAAATCGGGAATAATGAATAAATTGATTACCGTAAAAGCATTTCCCGGAGAAAAGCCTGTAATAGACGGAAGTAAAATAATTATTTCAGGATGGATGTCGTTAGTCACTCTAAGTAACGTAAGGTATATAACGCTTGACGGTTTTGATATCTGCAATTTTACAAGTGCTGCTTTTAATACCGATCCCGAGGGTATAGCAATTAACGGCGACTCGCACGATATCACGATTAAAAACTGTAATATTTATAATATTAAAAGCAATGCTTCATTAGCTGATTGGCGTAGCGGCCATGCTATACTGGTTATAGGCAACGGAACCACAGCTATTACCAACCTGGTTATTACCGGATGTACAGTACATGATACACAAACCGGTACAAGCGAAAACGTAACGTTGGCGGGTAATATAGACGGCTTTATTTTTAGCCATAATAAAGTATACGATACGGAAAACATCGGGATAATTGTAGCCGGTGGCGATAACCTCAATAAAACCGGCGCAGTTGCCACCAATTACGCCCGTAATGGAGTAATCAGCGATAACGAGTTTCACGATAACTCGATGACCAAAACACCGGAAATTTGGGGGGCTGACAGGTATGGCGCCATTTCTATTTACGTGTGTGGCGGCGCTAACACCATTATTGAACGTAACAAAGTATATAACAGCGACCGTGGGATAGGGCTGGTGAGCGAAAGTAACGTGTATGCTACCCGAACCACCATTGTGCGAAACAACTTTGTGTACAACTGCTACCGTACAGGCATATACATGGGCGATTATTTAAACTATACATCCGGCGGAACTAAAGACTGTTATGTGGTGAATAATACCCTTTATCAAAATGATCGTGTAATAGGTGCATTTGGTGAGATTGAAGGTGAAATAAGGCTTACTGAAAATTGCATAAACAACGTAATAAAAAACAATATTGTATACGCAAGGCCGGTTGATGTGTTTATTCACAAGTATACTTCAACCGGGAGCAACAACATAATTGATAACAATTTATACTTTACAACTGGTACTCCGCAATGGATATGGAACAGCACCAATGGTACTCCATATACCAAATTAAGTGCATGGAAAACAGCCAGCGCTAACGATGCTAACTCGTTATATGGTGCAGATCCCTTACTAAAAAGCACCTCGCTGCCAGATATTCATATACAATCATCGTCTCCTGCAAAAAATTCCGGGCAGGTAATTTCGGCAGATATAAACGGGGCAACAGATATTGATGGAAATGCACGTGTTGTGTACAATAAGATAAGTAAGGGCGCACAACAATAGGGGATCTTTAATTTAAAAACTACAGATGATGAAACGTAATATTAATATTTTTTTAATGCTTGGTTTTGTGGCGCAGGTATTTGGTTGCAGTAACAAAAATGGCGCCGGGGTTATAACACCTCCTGCCGACGCTCATATCTATTATGTATCTGCTAACGGGTTAGAATCTAATAAGGGAACGATTGACGCGCCCTTCCAAACCATTAATAACGCGCTAAACCATACTATCCCCGGCGATACCGTAATGGTACGGGCTGGCATATATAACGAAAAAGTGGTTTTCCCAAAGTCGGGGGTAATGAATAAGTATATTACATTGAAAGCCTACCGTGGCGAGAAGCCGGTTATTGATGGCAGCGCTTTTAGCGTTAATGGCCGCGAGGCGCTGGTAACTATTGATAAAGCCAAATTTATAGTGGTTGACGGTTTTGAAATACGCAATTTTAAAACATCTACCGGCGATCCTAAAGCTATTATGGTTGAAGGGGGCTCTGATTATATTACCGTAAAAAACAACACCATATACGGTATTGATTATACACAGTTGCCGCTTAATGGGGGAGGCAATGCCATTTTAATTATCGGGAACACATCCGATCCGGTAACTAATATTACCGTTACCGGTAACACCATACACAATTGTAAAACCGGATACGGCGAAAACCTGACTGTCAATGGGTATGTTGACGGATTCTCCATTACCAACAATACCATTTATAACGCGCAAAATATTGGGATTGATGCTGCCGGCGGCTACGCGGCTAATGCCGATCCTGCACTTAATTATGCGCGAAACGGGGTTATCAGCGATAATACCCTTTATAATATTGAAAGCAAAAGAGGGCCGCTTGGCGGGCATGGCGCCATAGGTATTTATGTAGATGGCGGCAGAAACGTTGTGGTAGAAAAGAACCGGGTATCGGTTACAGACAGGGGTATTGGTGCCGTAAGCGAAACCAACGGATTCCCTACTGATCATGTTATTATCAGGAATAACCTTGTGTATAATTGTTGGTGCTCGGGTATTTATATGGGAGGGTATTTGAATTATACCGGCGCGGGCACAAGTAATTCGTCCATAGTAAATAATACCTTATACAACAATAACCAGGCCTTAGGTGCTTTTGGCGAAATAGAAGGAGAAATCAGTATCAGGGAGGATTGCACCAATAATGTGATTAAGAACAATGTTATTTATGGCGGTGCATCAGATATGTTTATTCATAAGTACACGGCTAAAGGATCTGGAAATGTTATCGATTACAACCTGTATTATACCACAGGTGCTGCACAGTGGACCTGGAACGGTACATCGTACACCGATTACAATGCCTGGAAAGCCGCCAGTGGCAGTGATGCTAATTCTACAAATGGTGCCGATCCTTTATTCATAAATACATCCGGCCTCAATCTTCATTTGCAAACATCTTCTGCAGCAAAAAATAGCGGGCAGGTAATATCTGATATTGTTAATGGCAGTACAGATTTTGACGGCAACACGCGTATCGTTAATCAGCAAATAAATAAAGGTGCTTATCAATAACCATTAAGCCGTATATGCAGGTACGCATACGGCTTTGCAATTATGGCACATCGTACGGGTGACGTTAACCCTTTAATTATTTTGACACCAACGATTTTTTGGACTAACAGATAATAAATACTCATTGTTTTAATCTTGCTTACCAAATGGAAAAGATCCCCACAATTAAAGAGATAGCTAAACGCTTAAAAGTAAATGCTTCAACGGTATCCCGGGCTCTTCACGGGCATCCCAGTATTGGCCTCGTAACTACTATGCGGGTTAATAAAGTGGCAAACGAATTAAATTACGAGCGCAATCAAACCGCTATATTTTTTAAACAGCGAAAAACATTTACTATCGGCGTTGTACTCCCCGATTTTTCTGATGCTTTTTTTTCTTCGGCGCTTAGCGGTATAGAAGATTACGCCAGTAAAAAGAATTATAACGTTTTTGTAGGGCAGTCATTAGAAAATCCTGATAAGGAAAAGAGCATCCTGGATACCATGAAAAATCACCGGCTGGATGGTGTTATCATATCTATAAGTAAAAATACCACGGATTATGAAGTGTTTAACCAATTGAAAAAATATAACATTCCGGTAGTGTTTTTCGACCGCATACCCGACATGGAGGATATCCACTATTCTGCCTGTAACCTCCAGTCGGGAATGTTACAGGCAGTTGATTGTTTGGTAGAAAAAGGCCATCGTAATATCGGGTTAATTAATGGCCCATTGCACCTGGGGGCAAGTAAAGAGCGCCTGGCTGCATATAAAAAAGGGCTTAATAGTCATAATATAGCTATAAATACACAACTGATTGTCTCATCCGATCTTTCAACCGATCAAAATTACCGGGCTATGCGGCAGCTATTATCATTAAAAGAAAGACCAACGGCTATCATCGCTTTTAATGATTATGTAGCACGTGATGCTATGTCGCTGATGAAAAAAAACAACCTGGTAGTTAACCGCGATATAAGCTTTATTAGTTTTGCCAATTCGCCTATCTGGAGCTTTATGGATAATTCGCCAATGGCATCTATCGAACAGTTTCCACAAAAACAAGGCGTAAAGGCAGCAGAAATTCTTTTCGAATTAATTGCCGGCCGTACCGAAGAAACATCGTCGGCTCCTGTTTTTAACCAGGTGATATTTGATTCCAGCATGATATCTCATCATGGCAAACGCATCTAAATGGCTAATAGAATGAGTGATATAAGCATCAAACGACACTTGGTTTTTATCGGCTGATCATGGTTAAATGATCCGGCTACCAAAGGGACCTGGATTGGCCAACAACAGGCACAAATATTTGGATGCGCCTAAATTGCGCGCTCAGTTTAGTGTTAACCATGATAAAATGTAAAATATTGATTGTCAATTATTTGTAAATATTTATCTAAAATGTGTTAAGTTATGTTAACCCAATAAGATGCGTTTGCCCTGTCTCATTCGGGTAGTTTTTTGGCCTAAACGCCGTTTTTTAATACTCCAGTACAAAAGTGCCGCTGTACTTTAAAGCGGCACTTTTTTGTAAATCGTCAGGTATCTTGATGCTTAACAAACCGTTTTTATAATCCCATTTCAGCTTTTTAATACTGCCCAGCAAGCTTACTTTTTTAATTTGCTTGATATTATCAACCGGGAAACTTACGTTGGCCGGCAGGTTTAACACATCTTTTTCAGATAGCCAAAAAGCATATAACGTTTTCGTGGTTTTCGATTTAGTAAAATAGATGTTGCCGGCGGAGTAGGGGGTTGCAGGTTCCGAGCCATAAATACCCCTCCCGTTGATTTTTATCCAATTAGCAATATCATGGAGTCTTTGATAGGCAACCGGGTTCCAGTCGCCGTCAGGCCCCGGGGCAATATTAAGCAGCAGGTTACCGCCGCGCGACACTATTTTTATAAGCGTTTGCACCAGTTGCCGGCTGGGTTTAAATTCGTCGTCCGGCACGTAGCTCCAATATTTACCAATGGTCATACAGGTTTCCCATGGGTATGATAAAGGCTTGTCTGGTACCTCCTGCTCTGGCGTTGTATAGTTTTCAAATTCGCCGGCAACGGTACGGTCTACCATAATAAGGCCTGGCTGATGGCTGCGCCCCATTTTGGCTATTTTGGCCATATCAAGATCCTGGTTATAGTGCTGCGGATCGTTTTCCTTTGTTGCTGAGGGCCGCACCCAACCACCATCTAGCCATAAAATATCTACTTTGCCATAGCCGGTCATCAACTCTTCAATCTGGTTATAGGTAAAATCTTTAAATTTTTGCCAGCGTTCGGGGTAGCGTTGCGGGTCGTAATTAACATTGTGGTCTTTAGGGGGAAAGTACGACCACCAATAGTTTTGGTTGTGCCAGTCGGGTTTAGAGAAATATGCCCCAATCATGAAATTATCTTTACGAAAGGCGTCAAATATTTCTTTGGTTACATTGCTTCGCGGATTTTTTGAGAAAGGCGTTTTAGCATCCGTAATTTTATAATCCGTTTGTTTGGTGTCAAACATGCTAAAGCCATCATGGTGTTTGGTGGTAAACACCATATAATTCATGCCCGCGGCTTTTGCGGCTTTTGCCCATTTTTCGGGGTTAAAGTTTACAGGGTTAAACGTGGTTTGCAGGTTTTCGTAGGCTTTTTTATAGGTGAAATAATCAGCACTATAGGGGCCGGTACGTGTAACCCAGTCATCGGGGCAAATAGTCCAGCTTTCTGCTACGCCCCATTGGCTGTAGGTGCCCCAGTGCATAAACAAACCAAATTTTTGGTCCTGCCATTGGGCAAGCTTTTGCCGCACCAGCGAGTCTTTAGGAACCTGGTACGTGGTGGACATTTCGTGCTCGTTTTGCGCGAGTGCTGCCTGGCCACAGCTTAACAAACAAAGGCCAAGTATGAATTTTTGGATCATGATAAATGGATTAATTTTTAAAGCCGGGTATATAGCATTAGTTCAGTACCAATTCAATTACCGGTATCTCGGTATCAGGTTTGGTCTCGGGTAGATTTAATACAAGGTCGTTTCCTGTATCTTTTGATTTGTTATCCGTTTGAATTTCTGAGGCATCGTGCAAAAACTGTATATATTTTACTTTGTCCTTATATCCTTGTAAAGTGATTGTTTTGCCCGGATACTCTAACAAATGCACATACAAACGCCTGGCGCTGGCATTATAGGTAAGCATAGTATGTTCAGGCGCTTTAAATGTTTCCGGGGCTTCGGTGCATCCGTAAATAGCGCGGCTGTTGTATTTCATCCAGGCTGCTATTCCGTCCAGCCTTTCGTTAGCGCGTTTATCAAATAAACCACGTGCAGTAGGGCCCACATTCAACAGCAGATTGCCGCGCTTGCTTACGGCTTCTATCAGCATCGTAACTAACTGTTTGGTGCTTTTCCAGCTGTTTTCATCGCGGAAATATCCCCAGGAGCCAGAAAACGTTTGGCAGGTTTCCCAATAAGTTTTGTAGTCGTTTTTTTTGGTCCATTCTGTTAAGTTTACCTGTTCAGGTGTCAGGTAGTCCCATCCGTCCTGGTATTCGTTTATATCAAGGCGATTATCAATTATAATATTGGGCTGTAGTTTTCTTATTTCTTTAACCAATTCAACAGATCCCCAGTCTTTGCTGCCTTTACCATGTTTGCCGTTGTCGGGGTACGAAAAATCGAGCCATAGCATATCAATTTTACCGTAATTGCTAAGCAGTTCTTTAATCTGGTTGTGCATGTACGTGCGGTACCTGGCCATATCGCGGCCTTTATTTAACTTATCATAATCCTCATCCTTTTCGCTTGCCGGTTGCAATGGGTGTAAAACATCAACCGTAAAATCCGGATGGTGCCAGTCTAACAAGGAATAATAGAAACCTATTTTTATGCCTTCGGCTCTAAATGCATTTACAAATTCTCTAACAAGATCTCTTTTAGCAGCGGTATTGGTGGCCTTATAATCAGTGTATTTTGAATCAAACAGGCAAAACCCTTCGTGGTGTTTGGTAGTAAGCACGGCATATTTCATTCCGGCTGCTTTGGCTTTCTTCGCCCATTCTTTGGGGTTAAATAAATCCGGGTTAAACTCATCAAAGTAAGGCTGGTATTGTTCATTGGTCATGCGCTCCCACCTTTTTACCCATTCGTGCCTCGCGGCTTGTGAGTAAAGCCCCCAATGAATAAACATACCAAACCGATCGTTGGTCCACCAGGCCATGCGTTTAGCTTTTTGTTCGGGTGTTTCTGTTCCTATTTTCTTTTGCGCATACGAAGAGGAAAATACCAGGGAGATTAATAACGTAATTAAGACTGTTTTTTTGAATTGACGCATAGCGGCCTGTTAGTTTGAATTAAAATGGGTGTGCTAAGTTTACATCGATAAAATTTCCTTAACCACTTCCTGTAAAGGTCTGTGTGGTTTTTCGGGATTTAGCTTCTGGTTTTCATCCACCCATTTGCGTTCCCAGGAAAAGTAATCGGGCTCGGTAACGTTTTTGCCCTGCAGGTTACCACGCAGGTAATCAAAATAAATTTCCCAGCGGGGCAGGTAGTAACCATCTACCAGGCCGGCCCATTCTTTATAGGCATATTCATGCAGGTTATCTTCGGTACGTATGTTTTCTCCCCAATAGGTAATCTGCATTAAGGCATTTTTTAGGTTATTTGCTTTCTCTTCGGCAGTGTTTCCGTTGGCTATAGCTTGTTTGAGATAGGTGTTAAGCCTGAAGTAACCATCTGTATTCAGTAAGTCGTCTGTCAATTTTATCATGTGCAGAAACTTTTCGCTTGCCTTGTTAAAAGCCGGTAAATCCTTATTGTTGTATGCTGTTACCAGGTCATTAAAAACAAGGGTTCCTTTATTTGACAACACCTGCCTAACCATATTGATGAGGTCTATTTTATAAGTAGCTGAATTTATAAGATCAGGCGTAGCCCTGGCAAACTCTTTTACCGCTTTTTCAAATTGTACAGTATCGTAATTTCGGGTAAGCGTGCCCCAGCTGGAGATTGATTTAACTTTAAGCGCCGGCCTTGCACAGAAAATAGACTCGCCCGCCCCTTCCTGGTAACCGGGAAGACTTTGGTAAATGGTTTGTAAAAAGCCCTGCCATGCATTACTTGTATGTGTATTGTTTACACCATAACGGTATTTGGCGTAATCATTAATCCAGGTCCGGGTATCAACATGTTCTGTGCGCCAGCCCAGCTCGAGCATCAAATCATAGTCTGGCGGATTGTTGTTGATGCCTTCGGGCATTATGCCAACACCCTTAAGATAATTGCTGTAAGTGCTTTCCCTGGCCCTGTAAATTTCATCGGCAAAGCGCTGTAATTTGCCATATACACCGGGGCGTTCGCCAAAATTGTTAACACTGCACCATATGAACGGGGTGTTATCATAAGCTTTACGTTTTTCCCAGTTGTTGGTAAACTCGCCAAAAAGCTCCTGTACCAATACTTTTGATTTATCGAGACCGTCAAGCATGGCTTGTTTGGGGTTATCCTGCCAGCCCTGCAATACCCATGACGAGCCCGGGTAATAACTTTGCATTGATGCCTGTATGCTTGCCCCTGCCTTTTTCAAATCTATCCCATCGGTTTTACCTCCCTCATGAAAAGGATCGCCTGCAAAAAAATGAATACTTTTACCATATAAGGCCTGCATTTCGCTGTAATATATCCCTGCTATGCGACTAAATTCCGGATCAGTAGGGTCAAGTATGTCGGGCCTTTTAAATGCGCCCCAGGTGCCCTGGTCTATAATGTGTGCCTTGCTTTTATTTTTCAAGGTGCTTGGTACTATTCCGTAAAAGCCCTGCAAAACAGGCTCAATCCCTAATTCCCGCATTCGCTTTATCATTTTTTGCTGAATCAACTTCCGGTTGTCAATCTGGCTTTGCGGCATCGGCCCGCCCCAGCCTTCAATATTGCCCATCAGCCACCATGCGGTATAAGCAGGGCCAACTATAAAGTTGTTAATTTCACTATCGTTATAGCTTATCTTCCTCAGTGTATTTTGCCATACCGCTTCCATACCTTCAACGGTAAGCATGGTATTAACACCATTTAGCGCCATCCAGTCAAGCTCCCGTTCCCAATCGGCCCAGCTATAAAAACTCATGGTATAGTTATAGGTACAATAATTTAATGCATAACGATACTTAGCCTCTGCTTTTACAGTCTCTTTTTTGCCAACAACCGGAATCGGAAACACAGGTGCCAGGTTATCGCCCATATGCGACATCGACCTATTGCAATAATATTTTAAATACCAGTTTACACCAACTGCCGCCGCGTTAGGCCCCGATGCGCTGATCACCAGCTTGTTTTTTACCGTTTGAAGTTGGGCTATTTCGGAGCCCGGAGATTTTAAGGCCTTGAAAATAATATGATCACTTAACCAGGGAGCACGCCTTTTAACCAGTGCTTTTACCGGTTCAAATTGTTGGGCAAAAAGATGTATTGGCAAAAATAAAACAAGCAGAAAAGTTAGTTTTCGCATATGAAAATATTGATTTTGAGGGTTAACATCCTCGAAACTAACTAAAATTAAAATAGAAAATAAGGTGCAGCCCGGCGTTGTGGCGGTATAAAAATTACGCAAACGTTTGTTGCGGCATGCGCAAACGGTTGCGTAATTTTTAGCTATTTTTTTGGATTATAATTTTGTTACAATTGTAATTCAAAGGGGAAATCTATGCTTTTTGAAAGCTTCCCGCAAAAACGATAAAACAAATATTACCTGCATTTAGAGGATGCAAAGTTTACCCAGCCATTTGTGATAACATTCCAGCTAAAAAAAGATTAGCCGGTTTTGATAATGATTTAGTAACACAGCCCAAAATTGATTTTTAATGAAAAAAAGTATTATTAAACTGCTCCTTTTAATATGCGTGCTAACTTCCAAACCTGCCTTTGGTCAGCAGGAAATTAACGAACCGTTTAAAATTGGCACAGAATCATTTATATTGAACGGGAAGCCCTTTGTTATTCGTTGTGGCGAGATGCATTACGCGCGTATACCCAGGGCGTATTGGAGGCACAGGCTAAAAATGGCGAAAGCCGTTGGCTTAAACACGGTATGCGCTTACCTGTTTTGGAACTTCCAGGAAACAGAGTCGGGGAAATTTACCTGGGAAGGGCAGGCAGATGCAGCCGAGTTTTGTAAAATAGCTCAGGAAGAGGGGTTATATGTTTTGCTGCGCCCCGGCCCATATTCATGTGCCGAATGGGAGTTTGGTGGCCTGCCCTGGTGGCTGTTAAAAAAGAAAGACATTCAATTACGCACCCGGGACGCTTACTACATGCAGCGTTGCCACCAATATTTAAAAGAAGTTGGCCGGGTGTTAAGCCCTTTGCAAATAACAAAGGGCGGGCCCATACTAATGGTACAGGTTGAAAATGAATATGGCAGCTACGGCGCGGATAAAGAATACATTTTAAAAATACGCGATTATTTAAAGGAGGCAGGCTTTACAGTTCCGTTGTTTACCTGCGATGGTACTGTTCAGCTAAAAAACGATGTTCAAAAGGATATTTTTGCCGTGGTGAATTTCGGCAATAATCCCGAAGCCGGCTTTAGGGCCTTGCGCCAGGTACAGCCAAGCGGGCCGCTAATGTGTGGCGAGTATTACCCGGGCTGGTTTGACAGCTGGGGTGCGCCGCACCATACGGGCTCAAATGATCATCTCATCAAAGAAATTGGTTGGATGCTTGATCACAAGGCTTCTTTTAGCATTTATATGATACATGGCGGCACATCATTCGGCCTGTGGGCAGGCGCAAACTGTCAGCCTTACGCCCCCGAAACATCAAGCTATGATTATGATGCGCCCATAAGCGAAAATGGTTCTGCAACGGCAAAATACGATGAATTACGTAGTACGCTTAAAAAGTATCTTCAGCCAGGCGAGGTATTGACAAACGTGCCTGCAGCGTTACCGGTACAAAAAATAAAGCCTTTTAATCTTACCATGGTAGCCCCGATAATGAGTCAATTGGGAAAACCGGTATTAAGTGATACCACGCTTTTTATGGAAGATTTGAACCAGGGTTACGGAATGATGGTTTACGAAACAACATTGCCGGCCGGCGCAAAAAAACAGCTGGATTTTACCGAGGTACATGATTATGCAGAAGTTTTTATTGATGATAAACTTATTGGTGTACTAAACCGGGTAAAAAATGACCATGTTATTGAAATTCCGGCAATTACTAAGCGTACCAGGCTCAGGATTTTTGTTGAAGCCATGGGCAGGGTTAATTATGGTTATTACTTATGCGATCGTAAGGGTCTGCAAGGCGAGGTTTATAAGGTTACAGGTGGGCAAAAGGTAATGTTAAAGGGCTGGAAACATTATTCCATTCCGTTGGGCGAAGGCAACCCGGTATTTAAATATAAATCAATTAATGCCGTAGCTAAGTTAAATGAGCCAGCATTTTACAAAGGCTACTTTAATGTAAAAAGCAAAGATGATTTTTATTTGGATATGCGCTGGTTTAAAAAAGGCGTTACCTGGATAAACGGGCATTGCCTGGGCCGGTATTGGAACATTGGGCCAACCCAAACCATGTATGTACCCGGAGTATGGCTAAACCAGGGAAAAAATGAAGTGGTTGTATTGGATATGCACCAGCCATATGCCGCCCGCCTGCAAGGTTTGGATAAACCGATATTGGATAGCCTTACAGAAATAAAAGCTGTGAGTAGCAGCCATCGTAAAGCCGGGCAGCAGTTCGGAAATAATTTGAATAGCCTGTTATATTCGGGCGTAATGGAAAATTCTACTAAATGGCAAACCTTTGCCTTTCCCATAAAAAGCGGTCGTTATATTGCCCTGGAAGCATTAAATAACTTTGTGGGCGACCAGTTTACCTCATTGGCCGAACTGGAATTACTGGATGAGAATGGAAAGCAAATCCCCCGCGGCTTGTGGAAAGTGGTGTATACCGATAGCGAGGAACTGAAAGGCGAAGACGGCAAATCAGAAAACGTGTTCGACCTGCAGTATACCAGCATCTGGCATACCCAATGGAAGGATAATGCCACCAAACACCCGCACCAGATTGTTATTGACCTGGGAAGTAAGACAACCATAAGTGGCATTAAAATGTTGCCCCGCCAGGATATGGAAACCGGAAGAATTAAGGACTTTAAACTTTACCTGGCCGATAAACTTTTTAATGGTTTGTTATGAAAAGTGGTTTTTAAGATATAATCACAAGGCCCTTTGGGGCCTTTTTTATTTATATCACAATGTATATGTTTCTCTGCCTAAAAAACATTAAATCTTGATTCCGCTTTCCTGATTGTTTTCCATTTCCCTAACTTCACCATCAACAAAACATCAAACTTATGAAATACAATTTTTTAGGTAACACCGGCCTGTTGGTGTCCGAAATTTGCTTTGGCACCATGACTTTTGGTGGCAAAGGCTATTGGGAAGCCATAGGGCAAATAAAACAGGAGGGGGTTAATGAACTGATGAAAACCGTTGTTGAGTCGGGCATCAACTTCATCGATACGGCCAACGTATATTCCTTTGGCGAATCGGAAACATTGCTTGGCCAATCAATTATCGATCTTGGGTTAAACCGCCAGGAACTTATCATTGCTACAAAAGTACGTGGCCGGATGGGCGAGGGCCCCAATAATACCGGCCTTTCCCGTTACCATATATTTAATTCGGTTGATGATAGTTTAAAACGCTTACAGGTTGATCATATTGATGTACTGTACGTTCACGGTGTGGATTTGGCAACCCCGGTTGAAGAAATTATGCGGGCATTAAACGATGTTGTGCTTACGGGCAAAGTGCGTTACATTGCCTGTTGCAACTGGCCTGCCTGGATGGTGATGAAAGCCGCCGGTATAACCGAAAAGAATGGCTGGCATAAATTTGTAGGGCTGCAATATTTTTACTCGTTAGCGGGGCGGGATATTGAAAGAGAATTGCTGCCCGTAGCTAAAGACCAAAACCTGGCTGTGATGCCCTGGAGCCCTTTGGCAGGTGGCTTTATTTCGGGCAAGTTTACCCGCGGTAATCAAAAATCAGAAGGATCGCGCAGGGATACGTTTGATTTCCCGCCAATAAATAAGGATAAAGCTTATAATATTGTGGATGTGATAAGCGAGATAGGCAAACAGAAAAATGTATCTGCTGCCCAAATCGCCCTGGCATGGGTTCGCCTGCAAAACGGTATCACCAGCACCATTATCGGAGCCAAAAACATCGATCAGCTGAATGATAACCTGAAATCAATTGAAGTAGAACTATCTGCCGATGAACTAAAACGCATCGACGAAGTGAGCGCACTGCCGAAAGAATACCCCGGCTGGATGGTTGAACGCCAATCGGCTGATAGGGTACCGAAATAAGTTGTACGTTTTAAGTTGTACGTTTTTGGAGCTTTTTTCAACGTATTACGTACAACTTAAAACGTATAACCATAAACCTCTACAGCCCCTTCAGCACCCCAACCAAATATTCAACCTGGCCGGCATGCACATCAAGGTGTGTTACAAAACGGATGCGGTGTTTATCGGTATCGCTGGCTTTGATGCCTTTGTCGGCCAGTTTGGCCAGTACGGCTTTGGCGGGTTCTACGGTATCAAATAGTACAATATTGGTTTCTACGGGCATTACATGAGTTACCCAGCTTAAATTAGCCAGTTCTTCGCCCAAAATACGGGCATGGGCATGGTCTATCTTTAGGCGTTCTACATGGTGGTCCAATGCGTATATAGCTGCCGCGGCCAGGAAACCAGCCTGGCGCATGCCGCCACCCATCACTTTACGAATGCGGCGGGCGTATTTTATAGTTGCCTTATCAGCCAGTAAAACCGAGCCAACCGGAGCGCCAAGCCCCTTAGATAAGCAAACAGAAATGCCATCAAAATAAGTTCCGTAATCAACAGCCTTATCGCCGGTATGGGCAAGGGCGTTAAAAATACGGGCACCATCCAAATGGAGTTTTAAATCCCTGGCCTGGCAAAGCTTAGCTATTGGCTTAATATCATTTAAAGTATAGCAGCTGCCGCCGCCTTTGTTCACCGTGTTTTCTAACACCACCAAACTGGTGTGGGGATAATGAATATTTTCGGCATTAATTTCCGGCTCAATCATTTCGTCAGTGATAATACCGCGATAGCCATTCAGTAAACGGGTAGATACGCCGGAGTTAAAGGCAATGCCGCCGCCTTCATAACGGTACACGTGGGCGGTTTGGTCGGCAATCAGCTCATCCAGCGGCTGGGTAAGGCATTTAATGGCTATCTGGTTGGTCATGGTACCCGATGGGCAAAAAATGCCCGCTTCCATGCCAAACATGGCGGCGGCTTTTTCTTCCAGTTGGTTTATGGTTTCATCTTCGCCAAAAACATCATCGCCAACTTTGGCACTCCACATGGCTTCCAGCATGCCGGGAGTTGGTTTGGTAACGGTGTCGCTGCGTAAATCAACAGTCATCATATTAAATATCTAAAAATTACGTTCTTTGTATTTTACACTTGTTATGCGCTCAATTTTAATCATTTTATTTTTTATGCTGTGTTTTGTATCAGCAAAATCGCAAAAATGGCAGCCTGGTGTTTTTACCGATGTAAAAGGTAACCGCACAACCGGCTTTATCCGCCTAAATCCGGGCGGCAAAGGCCCTGTCAAGGATGAAGGCTTTATTGAGTTTAAAGACGACGAAAAAACAAACCCCTATAAACTCAGCGCCAGTGATATCCGCTCGTTTGTGGCAGGCAAGGATAGCTTTGTGGTTGCCCATGCCCCGCGTAACGAAGAATGGAGCAAAGAGGAAACCGATTTTGTACAGGTAGTGCTTGACGAACCGCTTAAACTATATGCGGCCAAAGGCGCAACCGGCGGTGGTGGCGGTGTCCATTTTTCGCCGGGTGTAGCCATGGGCTACGGCAGTGGTGGTTACGGTGGCGGCCTTGGCGGCGGGGTAGGTGTTTCGCTTGGCGGCGGCGGTGGTAATGGCGGTGGCGGAAAAAGCTCAAAAACTACTTATTATTTTGGCGAAAGCACTGCCGATATGCAGCGCATAACCGATGCTAACTTTGAAGATATTATGGTGGAGATATTGGGCGATGAGGAGCAGGTGGTTGAAAGCATTAAACAGCACAGGTATAACCTCAAAAATATAGATAAGCTGCTTGACTATTACAACAAGTCCGTAGCTGCACATAAAGGGCAACCTACGCAGTAAGCCCGCTAATAAGTCGTTTGAAATTACAGGCCGGTCCCAAAAAGGAGCGGCCTTTTTTATTGATCTCTTTGTTTTTCAAATAATCCATACTAAGCCCGTAGATATTATCATAATTAAAAAATTATGGCTTATCTTTTATTAAATCATTTAAAAAACTATCTTTAAGCCTTACATAATTGTAAAACATAAAAGCTGATCTTATTGAAAACAATTACCCGCAGAGATTTTCTGGGTAAGGGTGCTATGCTGGCCGGTGGGGCTTATCCCGCTATGTTGGCACTGGGCATGCTAAAACCCGCTCCCGCGCACGCCTTTAATTTGGAGGGTGATGGCAAGGGCAAACATATTATTATATTAGGGGCAGGCCTTGCCGGCATGACCTGCGCTTATGAGCTTAATAAATTAGGCTATCAATGCACCATATTGGAAGCCCGCCAGCGTACCGGTGGCCGTTGCTGGAGTATCCGCAATGGCGCAACCAACCAGGAGATTGACAAACCCGGCGTTACTGCCAAATTTGATGATGGCCTTTACTTTAACGCCGGCCCTTCGCGTATTCCGCATCATCATGAGTTAACGCTACATTACTGTAAAGAGCTGGGGGTACCCATACAGGTATACAACAACGTTAATGAAGGTGCTTATTACTTTGCCGAAGGCAAAGGTCCGCTCTCTAACAAAAAAGTCCGTGTACGCGAAATTCATAACGATATCCGCGGTTATATGACCGAAATGCTGGCCAAAAGCATCGATCATGGAGGCCTGGATAGCACGATGACCAAAGAGGATGGCGAAAAGATTATCGCCTACCTGCAAGCCGAAGGAGGCCTTGATATAGACAAACTGTACAAGGCATCAGCCAGGAGGGGGTATACCGAATCGCCGGGGGCGGGAGATCGGCCGGGCAAAATTGCCGAGCCGCATAAACTGGCCGATATCCTGCACTCGGGGCTTATGGATCCTGATTTTTACAATGTGGCCGAATACACCTACGAACTGCAGATGACCATGTTCCAGGCTGTAGGCGGAATGGATCAGATTGCCAAAGCCCTTGAAAAAAAGGTGGCGCCATCCGTAAAAATGGGTGCCGAAGTTACTTCGATCAATAACCTGGCCGAAGGGGTAAAAATCACTTATAAAGATGCCACAGGCGTTCATGAGTTAACCGGCGATATGTGTATTTGCACGTTGCCGCTACCGGTTTTAAGCAACGTAAACAACAATTTTTCAGGTGATGTTAGCCGGGCTATCGATTATATCGGCTATATACAAACCGGTAAAATAGGTTTGCAGTTTAAACGCAGGTTTTGGGAAGAAGATGAGCGTATTTATGGTGGTATTACCCACACCAACAACGATTTAACACAAATTTTTTACCCATCTTATGATTATTTAGGAAAAAAGGGTATCTTAATTGGATATTACAATTTTAACGAAAAAGCCCAGAAAATCGGCGCTTTAGGTTATGCCGATCGTGAGAAGTTTGCGCTGGAAAAAGGCAGGCTTATCCACCCCCAATATGATAAGGAATTTGAAGGGTCGTTTTCAGTTAGCTGGCACAAAACAAAGTACAATTTAGGCGGATGGGCTGTTTACAGCACCGAAACGCGCAAAACACAATACCCGGTACTATTAAAGCCCGATAAGCAGGTATACTTTGCCGGCGAACACCTAACCTATCTTAACGCATGGATGGCCGGCGCATTTGAATCGGCCCGCAGCACGGTTGCTGCCCTGCATGCCAGGGTAACCGAGGGAAGGGTAAGCTATCCGGTTCAGAAATAGGGGGGAGGGTAGAATCAAGAGTCAAGAATCAAGAGTTAAGACTTTTTGATTGCAGGACGAAAGATTATGTTGCAGCACCGATATCTGAACGAATAATTTAATAATAACGAATAAACTATAATTGGAGAAAGAGTAAAGGCAGCTTCGTCTTGACTCTTGATTCTTAACTCTTGATTCTAATTTAAAACCATGGCAAACTCACTTAACCGCAGAAACTGGATCAAGTCCAGCGCACTTATGGCCGGGGGACTGGCCTTCTTTTCGGGCACAATCAGCAAGGTGGCCGCTATGCCGGTTGCTAAAAAACTGGCCCCACTGGCTAAACGCTTTACCGATATGGATGCCATAGCAGATGCACCACCGGTATTAAAGGCCCGCTTGCTGGCCAATGAAAATCCATTTGGCCCGTCGCCCGCAGCAAAAAAAGCAATCCAGGAAGCTATCGACCTGGGTTACCAATACCCAATGCAATCAATGGGGATGCTTTATGATAAAATTGCCAACTACGAAGGAATTTCTTCCGGTAACATCCTGATGGAATCCGGCTCATCGCCGTTATTACTGGCTGCCGCCATGTATTACAGCAAGGGGGGAAAAAGTATCATCACCGGCGATCCATCTTATGACGACCTGCCATCGCATGCCGAAAGACTGGAAGGCAAATGGGTTAAAGTACCATTGACAGCCGACTATAAACTTGACCTGGACGCCATGGAGGCCAAAATTGACGCCAACACAGGGCTGGTTTATATCTGTAACCCTAATAACCCAACGGCTACAATATTGGATACCGCCAAATTAAAAGCATTTTGCGAACGGGTATCTAAAAAAGTAACTGTTTTTGTTGATGAAGCCTACATAGATTACCTGCCCGATCCAAAAGGTTCCTCGATGATAAGTACCATGAAAGCTGGTAGCAATATTATAGTTGCCCGTACATTCTCTAAACTATATGGTTTTGCTGGCTTGCGCTGCGGGTACATCGTGGCTCAGCCAGATACTGTTAAAGCTTTATCTAATTATACAACAGGCTTCTCCCTTTCGGCTACAACCATTGCCGGCGCTATTGCCGGTTATCGCGAGGAGGCATTTTTGAAAGAAGCTTTAGAAAAAACGCTGGCATCAAAAGAGTATTTATACTCGGTGTTGAAAAAGGAAGGCTACGAATACATTCCGTCATCAGCCAATTTTGTGATGTTCCCTTTAAAAATGGACAGCAAAAAATTTGTAACCGAAATGATGAAACGCGGCGTAGGTGTACGCAGCTGGCAGTTTAACGGCAAAGAGTGGTGCCGCGTAAGCATCGGCCGCATGGACGAAATGGAAGCCTTTGCCGAGGCGTTTAAACAACTAAGTTAACAGCCCCACCCAAACCCTCCCCTAAAGGGAGAGGGCTTTAAAAATTAAATTCATCGAACTTTAATAACAATACTGACAAAATTAAAATCTCCCCCTGAAGGGGGAGATTTAGAGGGGGCTTTATGCGTAAACTAACATTAACAATACTTTTAACCGGTTCTATTTATTTAAGCCGTGCGCAAACAACAGCGGCGGTTAATCCTCGTCCGCTTACTATGGATGAGTACAACAAAGCACAAACTTTTACCATTTCCGATCTGGATAAGGATACTTATGTAAAGTTCGAGAATGCTTATGTTCTTGACAGATACGAAAACCGGAAACCTTATTTCATCACCGGATCTGACGGACTAAAAAAACGCGTGGATATATACAGACTGGTAGCTAAAGAAGGCATGCAGGAAATTGGGCTGATGGTATTTTATACTAACGAGAAAGGTAAACTATACAAAGCGTTGGTGCCCGATTTTACCGCTGATGGTAAAGTATGGGAAAAGTACTTTTTAGATATTGATAACATTAATAAAGTAGAAACCAATTTTATCCTGAAGCTATCCTATGTGCTGTCGAAAGAGCTGAGTTTTCAGCAATATAAAGTGCTGAATGGTGGTAAGGATATGAAGGAAGAATCGGCCACTTACGGAAACGATATCTGTTTTCCTGGTGACGAAATGGTAACAATGGCCAACGGTGGCAAAAAAATGCTGAGCGCTATTAAAAGTGGCGATGAAGTAATTACCATTGACCCGGCTACCAATAAAAGTTCGGTAGTAAAGGTAAAGGAGTTAACCACCCACGAAGCAAAAAATTACGCATTAACACGCCTGGTACTTGTTGCTGCTGATGTTAAAAATACTAAAGCAGGCCGGTTGGTAAACCTGAATACCAAAGTATTGCAGGCCACGCCAAACCATCCGATGCTTACCAAACAAGGCAACCTGAAAATGGGCGAGATTACTACCGGCCAGGAAGTGCTTTGCCTTAACGAGCAAACCGGTAAATACGAGACCTTTACTGTACTTCAAAAAACAGAAAATGGCGGCGGTATCCAAAAAGTTTACAACATAGTAGCCGATGGCGGCAGCACCCTGCTGATGAACGGCGTTATGGTGATGCAAAAGTAAACCCCACCCAACCCTCCCCGTAGGGGAGGGTTTTAAAACTCATTCTTTAAGGAAAAACCTCTATCTTGCCAATCAAAAGCTCCCCCTTTAGGGGGCTGGGGGGAATGGCAATAAAAACCACTGTTATTACGGGTGCCACATCAGGCATCGGAAAAGAAACCGCACTTTCATTGGCCCGGCAGGGGCATTCGCTTTATCTGTTGGTGCGCAACACACACAAAGGCGGGGAACTCAAAACCTATTTAATTAACGAAACCGGGAACAAGGAAGTGCACGTTATTAAATGCGACCTGGCCGATTTGCAAACCGTGCGCGATGCCGCCGCCGAATTATCCGGCAAGTTATTTGCTATCAATACGCTCATTAACAATGCAGGAGGTATTTTTGCCGAACGCGCGCTAAGTAAAGATGGTTTTGAATTAACCTTCACTATTAACCACCTCGGGCATTTTTTGTTAACTAACCTGTTAATGCCGCTGCTGCAAAAAGGGCAGGCGCGTATTATCAACGTTAGCTCAGAAGCGCATAAGCGCGGTACCCCGCAGTTTGATGATTTGCAATACGAGCGCTCATACAATGCCTGGAAAGTTTATGGGATGAATAAATTGTTCAATATTTATTTTACCCAATCGCTGGCGTCAAAATTTGCAAATAAAGGTATTCTCGCTTTTTCATTGCACCCTGGTGTGGTTAATACCCATTTTTGGGATGATTTTAAAGGGCTGGGCAAACTGATGACCACCCTCATCCGTCCGTTTATGGTCAGTGCGCAGCAAGGCGCCGCAACTACCGTTTTCCTGGCAACCGCACCACGCCTTGATAAATATAACGGAGGCTATTTCAAAAAGAAAAAAATTGCCAAAACATCTGCCATCGCCACAGATACCGCTGCCCGCGACAAACTTTGGGCTATCAGCGAGAAATTATGCCTTTGATGATGTGCAGATTTTAAATGTGCAGATATGCAGATTTCAGATGCAAATTTTTGAAGGAAGATTTAGATGTACAGATTTTGGGAATTAGTTAATCGCATAAAAAGTTAATTAGAGTAATGGAGTAAACCATCAATTCATCATCTGCATATCTGCACATTTGAAATCTGCACATCTACCACTCTGTATCTAAAAAGTTACCAATTAATCGTTATTTTAAAAGTTGTAACATTCAAACTTAATATCTACATTAGATGACTTAAATATGACAATTATGCTGGTAAACAAAAAAATATTAGTTACCCTTGGTTTAATGTCGGTAGTGGTAGTAGGTGCCATGACATCGATGACGCCCAAAAAGGCGGATGAGCCGGGTTGGAAAAACCTGAAGGTATTGCCCAAAAACATTACTAAAGATCAACTTCACGGTGTAATGGATGAGTGGGAGCACTCTTTGGGCGTACATTGCAACTTTTGCCACGTACGTGATGAAGCTGCAAAACAAATGGACTGGGCAAGTGATGCCAAGCCGGAGAAGAAAATGGCCCGCGATATGTTCAAGATGATGAACAAAATCAACGAAAAATATTTTGATGCCAAAAAAGATTCATTAGGCTTAACGTTAAAGTCAGGTGTCAACTGCTACAGTTGTCACCGCGGCTCGGCGCATCCCGAAGTAACATTGCCGGCCGGCCGTGGTCCGGGCGGTCCTCCTCCGGGCGCTCCGGGTGTTGGTCCGGGTGGTCCTCCTCCAGGCGGTCAGCCTGGTCCGCCACCGGCAGGTACACCTGCGCCTGATAAAAAGGAATAATTTGATATAAAGGCCTGTGACATCAATCACAGGCCTTTATTATTTAAACAACAAGCTGAAAATAGGTACGCAATAAGTTAAAAAAGCCCTTTTTTAATACTCCTTTCAATATTCATAAAAAATTCATAAAAATTATTTATTTTAGGGCTTGTAAGTACCCCTTAATAAATAAACGATATGACAGCCGAGTTAGATGCAAAAAACGGCATTGACAACATTGTAAAAATAAAACCTTTAGCTTCGCAAAAGGATTTGCGTTGCCGTAGCTGCGGAAATGTAGGTATATCCCGTATAAAAAGAGGAGCGTTGGTTAAAACGCTGTTTTTTTGGTTGCCGCTTAAACACTACGTTTGCTATCGCTGTAGTCGTAAAAGCTACAGGCTTGATCGGTCTGGCAGGTAACCGCTGAGGCGAATTGTCCGGTTAGTGTCTCTTCATACTTTTAAGTTAAACAAATAGGCTCAGTTTAAATACCGGGCATTGGTTGTTTAGTGTCGAATGAACTCAAAAGCCCCGGTTTTTAGGTATGTAAATTCTTTACCTGATATTATTTATACGCCATGTTTTTTTGTCCTTAATAAGTATTAGCAATACCTAAAAATTTCCGGCTGCTAACCGTTAAATCAGTTACATTTGTTTTATGCAAAAAATACTGGTAGCCAACCGGGGCGAAATAGCCTTAAGGGTAATGCGGTCCGCACGCGAAATGGGCATTAAAACTGTCGCGGTTTACTCGGATGCTGATCGTGATGCATTGCATGTGCGGTATGCTGATGAAGCTGTTCATATTGGCGCTGCCCCGTCTAATCAATCTTATCTTGTTGGCGAAAAGATTATAGCGGCCTGTATAAAAACCGGCGCCGAGGGCATACACCCCGGTTATGGTTTTTTGAGCGAGAATGCAGCTTTTGCAAAACTGGTACGCCAGGCAGGCCTTATTTTGATAGGGCCATCGCCCGAAGCCATGGAGATTATGGGCAATAAGCTATCGGCCAAGGCAGCGGCGCTTAAGTACAATATCCCCATGGTGCCCGGTACCGAAGAGGCAATAACCGATGTAGCCGAGGCAAAAAAACGGGCAGTTGAAGTTGGTTTTCCTATATTAATAAAGGCCGCCGCCGGTGGCGGTGGTAAAGGCATGCGTATAGTTGACGGCCCCGGTGACTTTGAAGAGCAAATGCAGTTAGCTGTATCCGAAGCTACTTCGGCCTTTGGCGATGGATCGGTATTTATTGAGCGGTATGTTTCGTCGCCAAGGCATATCGAGATCCAGGTTCTGGGCGATACTCATGGTAATATTGTGCACCTGTTTGAACGCGATTGCTCGGTACAACGCCGCCATCAAAAGGTGATTGAAGAAGCACCTTCAAAAGTGCTTACCCCGGCCATAAGGGAACAAATGGGCAAATGCGCGGTTGATGTAGCCCGATCCGTAAAGTACACAGGTGCCGGTACGGTGGAGTTTATTATGGATGACGCGCTCAATTTTTATTTCCTGGAGATGAATACCCGGCTGCAGGTTGAGCACCCGGTTACAGAACTAATTACCGGGATTGACCTTGTAAAGGAGCAAATTAACATAGCCCGCGGCTTGCCTATCAGTTTTAAACAGGAGGATTTGCAAATACGCGGCCATGCCATGGAACTAAGGGTGTATGCTGAAGACCCCGCCAATAATTTCCTGCCGGATATTGGCACCCTGCAAACTTATATAACGCCAAAGGGGCCGGGAGTAAGGGTTGATGATGGCTTTGAGCAAGGCATGGAAATCCCCATTTATTACGACCCGATGATAGCTAAACTGATAACTTATGGCAAAGACCGCGCCGAAGCCATAGAACGCATGATAAGGGCAATTGACGAATACCAGATAACCGGAATCACCACCACATTGGGCTTTGGCAAATTTGTAATGCAGCACGAGGCTTTTACATCGGGCAATTTTGACACCCATTTTGTAAAAAAATACTTTAGCCCCGAGGATTTACAAACCGGGAATGAACAGGAAGCTAAGATTGCCGCAATATTGATGGAACAATTGCTTGGCAACAAGAAAGCTATTGTGGCGGCTAATGTTATTGCCGAACCAAGTAATTGGGTAAAAAACCGGAGCAGGTTGTAGTTACAAAAGCTCGGTCAGTTCAGCAAAACTATCCACTGTAGCCACCATACCATCGGGCACAACCCCGAAACCGTAGCTTGCAAAAATGAATGGTACACCGGCTTTTGTTGCCGATGTGTAATCGCCCATGGTATCGCCTACATATACAGGTGCCTGAAGGCCATGATCGTTCACGATATCTATAATATTATCTGCCTTGGGGTTGCCTTTGGTGCCAAAGCACTGGTGCGCCAGAAAATAAGGGTGCATGTTATTTAAATCCAGGAATACCTCAATATATCCACTTTGGCAGTTACTCACAATATATAGCTTGTATTTTGTGCCCAGGTATTTCAGTGTTTCTTCCAGCTTGGGGTAAAGCTCGCCACCTTTTTTATGCAATATTTCCAGTTCGCTTACAGCACACAGGGCTTGCACTTCCTTACGCTGTTCATCGCTCAGGGTGGGGAATAGCTTATCAAATATGGCATCATAGGTCATGCCGGTAATTGATCTTACACGGTCAACAGTCATGTCTTCGTTCAAATAATCAACCTGGTTAATGGCGTGTTGCCAGGCCAGCGCCACGTTTGCGGTGCTATCCCAAAGGGTGCCATCCAAATCAAAAATTATACTGTCGAATTTGTTTTGTAGTGAAGTGCTCATGATGGCGGCAAAAATAGAGGTTTATTTTTCTGTGTGGCAGATGGCGCCGATTTATTTTATATTTAGATTATAAAAAGATGGTCTATTTTAAAAAAGTTACATTTAACGCAGAAGATGAAGCTATACTGGAAGCTGCGTTAGCTAAGGTTTCTGAAGAACGGCAAAGTCTGGTTGGGTTTCAACCCAAGACGGCTAATCAATTTTTTGCGAAGCAGATAGTTAAAAACAACATCAATTATACCCGTTTAATGTCGCGGTTTGATAGGTTTATGCCTAAGCTGATTTTTAATACCGTGACTAAGGAAGGCAACTGCGTTTGCCGGTTTGCTTTAAGTAACCGTTCTGCCGCTGTTTTGATACTGATTACCGGCGGTATTATTGCCAATACCATGTTGGCCGACAATAATGTTCCGCATTATGCCGCGCTGATAGTCCTCAGTTCAGCTTTAGTCATTTTTATTTTATCCATTATATTGGAGTGCCTGCAAACGCAAATGAAAATAAAAAGGGCTGTATCATCCTATAAATTGATACAACGGCTTAAACTGTTACATAAAATGTAGCTATTGTCATCCACCCCTCACAAATACCGGCGCTGTATGCTAATCCCTTACCAATTGAGTAAATTTGTTTAAATACATTAAACAAAGAAAGATTTTATATTGAATACCAACCGCCCGCCCAAAAACACCATCGACAACAAAATAACCTTAAAAGAACGTTTTGACGCGTTGCGCAACCTGCCTGCCTTTTTTAGCCTGGTATGGCAAACCAACCGCTGGATGACTGTAGTTAACGCGCTTTTGCGCATTGCCCGGTCGGCCATGCCGCTTGGCTTGCTGTATGTTGGCAAGCTTATTATTGATAAGGTAGTTGCCATAAGCCACAGCCAGGTAAAAGATATGGCCCAGCTTTGGGAACTGGTGGGCATTGAGTTTGCCTTGGCGATATTAACAGATGCGCTAAGCCGCGCCATTACCCTGATGGATAGCCTGCTTGGCGATTTATTTAGCAACCATACATCTGTAAAAATTATGGCGCACGCCGCCACGCTTGATCTTGACCAGTTTGAAGATTCGGTGTTTTATGATAAGCTGGAGCGTGCCCGGCAGCAAACCGTTGGCCGCACTATATTACTATCGCAGGTAATGAGCCAGGTGCAGGATTTAATTACCATGGGCTTTTTGGCCGTAGGGCTCATGACATTTAACCCATGGCTTATTATATTGTTGCTGATAGCCATAATCCCGGCTTTTTTAGGCGAATCGTACTTTAACGATCGAAGCTACGCCCTTACCCGCGGCCAAACGCCCGAGCGGCGCGAACTGGATTATATCCGTTACCTGGGCGCAAGCGACGAGACCGCTAAGGAGGTGAAGATTTTTGATCTTTCGGGGTTTATCATTAACCGGTTTAAGCAGCTTTCGAATAAATTTTATGCTGATAATAAACGGCTGGCCATCAACCGATCCTTATGGGGTACGTTTTTTGCCATGCTGGGCAGCCTTGGTTACTACGGGGCTTATGTGGTGATCATTGTACGCGCGGTAAAAGGCAGTGTAACTATAGGCGAATTGGCTTTTCTTGCAGGCTCGTTCAGGCAGCTAAGGACTTTGCTTGAGGGCATACTTACCCGCTTTACAGCCGTATCGCAAGGTGCTATTTACCTGCGCGATTTTTTTGAATTTTTTGAGATCGAACCTAAAATTAAACTTTCGGTAAGTGGCCTGCCATTCCCTGGAACTATACAACAGGGCTTTACTTTTGAGGATGTTGGGTTCAGGTACCTCAACTCCGACAAATGGGCCAACAGGCATCTTAGTTTTACCCTTTACCCCGGCGAAAAGCTGGCGCTGGTAGGAGAGAACGGGGCCGGCAAAACCACCCTGGTTAAATTGCTGTCCCGGTTGTATGACCCAACCGAGGGACGCATATTATTAGATGGCATCGACCTGCGAGAATATGACCTGGCCGATCTGAGGCTTAACGTAGGTATTATCTTCCAGGATTATTTGCGATACCAAATGAGCTTTGCACAAAACATTGCCGTTGGCAAAATAAGCGAACAGGATAACCGGCCACTGATAGAACACTCGGCCCGCCAAAGCCTGGCCGATGTATTGGCTGCCAAATTGCCCGGCGCGTATGACCAACAGCTGGGTAAGCGCTTTGCCGATGGCGTTGAACTGTCGGGCGGCGAATGGCAAAAGGTTGCCCTTGCCCGCGCCTACATGCGCGATGCGCAGCTGTTGATATTGGACGAGCCAACATCAGCCCTTGACGCCCGCGCAGAATTCAATGTTTTTGAACGTTTTGCCGAACTTACTAAAGGACGGTCGGCGGTACTCATCTCGCACAGGTTTAGCACCGTGCGGATGGCCGATAGGATACTGGTACTGGAAAAAGGCGAACTTGTTGAAATTGGCAGCCACGAAGAGCTGCTTCTGAAAGGCGGCCGCTATGCCGAGTTATTTGACTTGCAGGCGGCGGGGTATAGGTAGTTGTGCGTTGTGAGTTCTGAGTTCTGAGTTCTGAGTTCTGAGTTCTGAGTTCTGAGTTCTGAGTTCTGAGTTCTGAGTAGCATTATGTTAAATGAGGCGTTAAGTGGGTATACCCAAAGAAGTGTTATTTAGAGGAACGAATGGTTACAGCTCACTCAATTTAAATGTATCCTTTACCCTGACGCCTTTTTCTGTTTGCTGCAGTGTGCAGCACTCGTTTATCGGGTCGTGCTCAAAGTAAAGCACGTAATCCTGCTCCAGGGACTCTGTAAGGAATAGTTTTTTCTCTTTAAGGGTAGTAAGTGGGAACATGTCATAAGCCATTACGTAGGGTAGCGGGAGGTGGCCTACCGATGGCAGCAGATCGGCCATGTAAAGTATTTTTTTGCCTTTGTAGCTAATAAGGGGCAACATCATCGCTTCGGTATGGCCGGATACAAAACGGATATCAAAACCATCGGCAAAGTTGATCCCGTCTTGTGCATCTATAAATTTCAGCTGGCCGCTTTCCTGTATAGGTAATATATTTTCTTTTAAAAAAGAGGCCTTTTCCCGGTCATTAGGGTTTATTGCCCAATCCCAATGTTTTGGGTTACTCCAGTATGTTGCGTTTCTGAAGGTGGGTAGCAGCTTTTCGCCGTCGCGCACAACTGCACCACCTACGTGGTCAAAATGCAAGTGGGTCAAAAATACATCGGTAATATCATCGCGGTGAAAACCAAGCGCAGCAAGCGAACTATCCAGTGCAGCATCCCCGTGTAAATAATAGTGGCTTAAAAACTTTTCGTCCTGCTTATTGCCAATACCGGTATCTACCAATATTAAACGGCTGCCATTTTCAACCAACAGGCAACGCATAGCCCAGGTGCATAGGTTATTGCTATCGGCGGGGTTGGTTTTGTTCCAAATGGTTTTTGGTACCACCCCAAACATGGCACCCCCATCTAATTTAAAAAAGCCGGTATCGATGGTGTGTAGTTTCATAGTGTAAGTCAAAATTCAAAATTCAAAAATCGATTAGCAAGATTGAAATTCAAAAGTCAAAAAAGCCTTTCTGACGTAATATTAAAGAAAAAATTAAAAGGCCGACAGTTTATGACTATCGACCTTTTAACTTTTATACGCCATGCCCTAAGGACAAGCATTTTTGACTTTTGAATTTTACTTTTGACTTACAAGTGTATTACTTCGTCATAAGCGGCAGCAGCAGCTTCCATTACGGCTTCGCTCATGGTTGGGTGCGGGTGAACCGACTTGATGATTTCATGACCGGTAGCTTCCAGCTTGCGGGCTGTAACTACTTCGGCAATCATTTCGGTAACGTTTAGGCCCAGCATGTGCGCGCCCAGGAATTCGCCGTATTTGGCATCAAATATCAGTTTTACGAAACCATCTTTAGCGCCGGCAGCACTTGCCTTACCTGATGCCGAGAATGGGAATTTACCAACTTTAATTTCGTAACCTGCCTCTTTAGCTGCTTTTTCGGTATAACCTACTGATGCAACTTCGGGCGAGCAATAAGTACAACCCGGAATGTTGTTATAATCTAAAGGATGTGGGTTTTGACCGGCAATTTTTTCAACGCAAATAATACCTTCGGCAGATGCAACGTGGGCAAGGGCCTGGCCTTTTACAATATCGCCAATGGCGTAAACGCCCTCAATATTCGTTTTGTAATAATCATCAACCAATACTTTGCCACGTTCGGTTTTAACACCAACTTCTTCCAGGCCGATGCCTTCAATGTTGGTAGATATACCTACAGCTGATAAAACGATCTCGGCTTCGATAACTTCGGTACCGGTAGCCGTTTTTACGTTTACCTTGCAAAGTTCGCCTGTGCTGTCAACAGATTCCACATTTGCGCTGGTAAGGATGTTGATGCCTTGTTTTTTAAGTATGCGTTGTAAGTTTCTTGAAATTTCTTCGTCCTCGAGCGGTACAATATTATCTAAATACTCAACAACGGTAACTTTGGTGCCTATTGAGTTGTAAAAATAAGCAAACTCGATACCGATAGCGCCCGACCCTACTACAACCATTGATTTTGGCTGTTTTGGCAATATCATGGCCTGGCGGTAACCTATAACTTTAACGCCATCCTGTTTTATATTTGGTAACTCGCGGCTGCGGCCACCTGTTGCAAGAATGATGCTGGTGGCTGTAATTTGTTTAGTGCTGCCATCATTTAATTTTACTTCAACAACACCCTTTGATTTTAATTTACCAAAACCGGTTATTACTTCGATTTTGTTTTTTTTCATTAAAAACTGTACGCCTTTGCTCATGCCATCGGCTACGCCGCGGCTGCGTTTTATAACTGCGCCAAAATCAACTTCGCCTGTGCCGTTTATTTTGATACCATAATCCTGCGAGTGATTAAGGTATTCAAAAACCTGGGCGCTTTTTAATAAGGCTTTAGTTGGGATACAGCCCCAGTTAAGGCAAATGCCGCCTAATGATTCTTTTTCGATAATGGCAGTTTTTAAACCGAGCTGAGAAGCGCGGATAGCTGCTACGTAGCCACCCGGGCCCGACCCTATAACAATTAAATCGTAGTCCATATTTTTAATGATATACTTTGATAACTAAATTTTTGTTTTGAACGGATTTATAGCCGGATGTGTGATAAACGCAGGAGGCTACATTTTAAAGGCGCAAAGCTAAGTAAAAAGGGGCGAAATGAGAAAACCGAACATTTTACCAGGGCGATAAAAAATTATTTTTACAGCCTAATGTTTGTGTAGGATAAAGTAACAAAATAATTACAAATATTACATTAAATCTACCTTTTTACTATGCATTTTATGTGATTTTATGACATTATGTTGAAAAATATATAAAGATTGTTAACATAAACTTAACATTGACAATGAGGGGATTAGTTATCTTTGCTGCCAATTAACTCAAAGTATAATTAAAAAAGCAATTTATGAGGAAGCATTTACTTCTTTTATTATTATTAACCGGTTTTACATTCCTTATTAACAGGAATGCGGCTGCCCAGGGGGTTACTACCGCCAGCATTAACGGTATCGTTACCGATGCTAAAGGTGCCATCCCGGGTGCAACTGTAACCATTACACACGTACCAACCGGTACAGTGTATGCAACCGTTAGCCGTTCAGACGGCCGGTTTAACATCCCCAACTTAAGGGTTGGCGGTCCGTATACCTTTAAAGTAAGCTTTATTGGTTACAAAACTTATCAGCAGGATAACATTACGTTATCTATCGGTCAGGATCAAAAGCTTTCTGCCGCACTTGAGGATAACACTGCTACTTTGGGCGAAGTAAAAATAACTGCTTCGGGAAGTAAAGTAATTAACTCTTCACGTACCGGAGCCCGCGAAACTATCAGCCGCCAGCAAATTGAAAGCTTGCCTACCATTAACCGTTCACTATCTGACTTCACTAAATTGACTCCATCTGCAAACGGTTTAAGCTTTGGCGGCCGTAGCAGCGGTTACAACAACATCACGGTTGACGGCGCGTTGTTTAACAACTCATTCGGTTTATCAGGTACTTTGGGTGGCCAAACCAGTTCACAGCCTATTTCATTAGATGCGATTGACCAAATCCAGGTTGATATTGCACCTTATGACGTTCGCCAGGGTAATTTTACCGGTGCTGGTGTTAACACTGTAGTAAAATCAGGTACCAACGAATTTAAAGGTACTGTTTATGACTACATCCGCAGTACAGGCCTTACAGGTTACCACGCAGGTGTTACCGATGTTGCCAAAACGCCTTTTAACTATCACCAGGATGGTTTAAGCATTGGTGGCCCAATCATCAAAAATAAATTGTTCTTCTTTTTATCAGGCGAGCAGGAACGCATCAGCAACCCGGCTACTGCATATGTAGCTGCTACCCCAGGTGTAAGTGGTGCTACTGTATCACAAGCAGATGCTGCAACATTAAACTCAATTTCTGATTACCTGAAATCGAAATATAGCTATGATCCAGGTGCTTACCAGGGTTACAGCTATACTACACACAGCGATAAAATCACGGTTAAGTTGGATTGGAACATCAATAAAAATAACACTTTAAGTGCTAAATATTTTTATTTGAAATCATACAAAGACCAACCTGCAAGTAACTCAGGTATCACAGGTATCAGCAATACTACCCGTGCGCCAGGTGTTACAACTTTGCCTTTCTATGGTTCAGGTTACCGTATCAATAATAACTTTAACATTGGTATTATCGAGTTGGATACCCGTATCAGCAATTCATTTTCAAACAGGTTAACTGCAGGTTACTCTGCCCTGCGCGATTACCGTGCTTCATTAGGCGGCGCTGCTATACCAATGGTTGATATCGGTAATGGTGTTTATGATCCATCTACAGGTAAAGAAACAACTGCATCGGCTGTTACAACCAGCTTTGGTTATGAGTTGTTTACTGCAGGTAACTTATTAAGCACAAATATCCTTCAGTTTTCTGATGATTTAACTTATTACGCAGGTAAACATGAGTTTACTGTGGGTATCACAGGCCAGGCACAACGTTACACCAACGGTTTTGCGCCAAACTATAATGGCTTATATACTTACAACTCGGCTTACGATTTCCTGAATGGCTTACCGGCTACTCAGTATTCAACACGTAACTCTGCATTGCCAGATGGTTCATTCCCTTATGCTAAAATCAACGCTTCTATTTATAGCGCGTACATACAGGATAAATGGCATGTTACTGATAACTTAAGGGTAACTTACGGTTTACGTGCTGATTATGACGTATTCCCAACAACATTACAACAAAATGCAAATGTACCTCCTTTAACATTCCAGGGCGGTACGCATGTTGATCCATCGATATTACCTAAAAACAGGGTGCAATTATCACCACGTTTAGGCTTTAACTACGATGTGTTTGGCGATGGTACTACACAACTACGTGGTGGTACAGGCTTATTTGCCGGTACGGTTCCATTTGTATGGGTATCTAACCAGGCATCAAACAACGGTGTGTTATTTGGTTCATATACTGTTAATAAAAGTGCAACTCCAAACGATCCCCGTTTGATTTTTAACCCAGATGTTAACGCTAACCGCCCGGCTGCCGGTGCCGGAGTTGCTAACACATCATACGAGTTAGATGTAGCCAACCCTAAATTGAAGTATCCTAAAATCTGGAGGTCGAATTTGGCTATCGATCAAAGATTGCCAGGTGGTATCATTGCTACAATAGAAGGTTCATACACTAAAGATGTTAACGCTATTTACCACCAAAACCTGGTACTATCTGATGGTTATTCAACATTAGCTGGTCCGGAAGGTCAAATTCGTTACGATTCAAAAAATACAACTCCTGCCGCTGCTGCTGCAACTGCTGCAAACCCAGCTATTACAGGTTTGTATTACATGACCAACACCAGCAAAGGTTATTCATACTTTGTTACTGCCCAGTTACAAAAAAGCTTCAGCAACGGTTTATATGCTAACGTAGCTTACACCCATACAGGTTCAAAAGATGTTAACGATGGTGGTTCAACCGCGTCAACTATCTGGAGCACACGTTATGTAGCAGGTAATCCAAATGCTGATAACCTTTCAAACAGTTCATATGTACAGCCAAACAGGGTAATTGCTTCATTCTCATACAAACATGAGTACTTTAAACATGCTGCAACAACCATTGGTTTGATATTTGAAGCTGCTAACAATGGTGCTGTATCGTACATTACCTCGGGCGATCCAAACGGTGATGGTGCTACCAACGATTTGATGTTTATCCCTAAAAACAAAGGTGACATTATCCTGGTGCCAAATGACGCTAAAGATTTACGTACAGCAGATCAGCTTTGGAGCCAGTTAAATAACTTCATTAACCAGGATCCATACCTGAGCAAACACAGAGGTGAATATGCTCAAAGGAACGGCGCTATATTGCCAACCTTTAAAAGAGCCGATTTACACATTGCACAGGATTTCTTTGTAACTGCGGGTAAAGTGAAAAACACTATTGAAATATCTTTAGATATCATCAACATTGGTAACTTACTTAACCGTAACTGGGGTGTATATCAAAACTCATTTACCGGTTTCAGCAATGGTTCATCAACTGTTACCAAATACATAGGTACTGTGACCAATGCAGCAGGTCAAAAACAAGCTACATATTCATTCCCGTACCTTGATGCAACTAACTTAGTGCCATTGCAATCATCATACAAAGCCGATATCAGCCAGGCTTCACGCTGGCAGGCTCAGTTAGGTTTACGTTATATATTTAACTAATATCACCTAACTATAAAAAAACCCGGCCAATTTTGGCCGGGTTTTTTTATAGACTTTAAAATTCGTGAACGATAGATATCACGCGATTAATTTCTGGCTAATTTTTATAAGTTTTGAAAAGCTTATCCCAAATAGTAGTGTAAAAGCCATAATTATAATGGATGTTTAAGTGGTGGTCATGGTGGAAAGATGATGTGCCCAGGTACCTGAATGGAACTGCTTTCCTGATTTGGGCCGGAACAGGCTCGATACCCAGATGCCCCATGATGCCAAAAAACACATTTACGGTGAGGTAAATTATAACCGCATAAAAATTAAAATTAAACACCGCGATTATGATAAGCCATAATGATCCAAAGCCAACGGTTTCTACAGGGTGCAGTACAAAAAGGTCAATGGGGATGGGATCGGCATAATGATGATGGAAACGATGAATGGCTTTGTAAATGACGGAGTGATGTATGGCGTAATGGAAAATAAACATGGCCAGGTCCATCAGCATAAATAAAGCCACAAAATCAACCAGGATAAACCGGTTGATGGCAAAGCCCATCACGATATACCCATGCTGCCAAAGCCAGAAACCGGCATAGGTTATGGCTGTATTAATTAAATTGGTAAGCAGGCAAATCAACACCTCGTTGCGCGATGCCGTTTTTACCGGCTTCCGGTTAAGTTTGAGTACAAGGTAACCAAAGGCCAGGGCCATTGCGGTAACCAGCAGGTTTTCGGCCAAAAATATGATCCATAAGCTAAATGGTGGCTGTGCCGATAGGAACCTGAGCATAAAGGAGTGATTTTTAAAATTAAATCTACTCAAATCATATTTTTTTGTGGCAGACAGTAATGGTTATAAAAACTTGGCTACACGAAGTATTGTAGTGCCAGCTAAATCCATCATCTGCATATCTGCACATTTAAAATCTGCACATCTACTCGTACTCAAATACCCCAAACTCTGATGTTACGGTTACTTTTTTGGTGTCGGCTTTTTCAACCCGGCCAATAACCTGGGCATCAACGTCAAAACTCTGCGATATGGCTATTAAATCCTGTGCTACCTCTGCAGGTACATAAAGCTCCATGCGGTGGCCCATATTGAACACCTTATACATTTCCTGCCAGCTGGTTTTTGATTCCTGCTGAATGAGTTTAAACAATGGTGGAACAGGGAAAAGGTTGTCTTTGATAATATGCAACTCATCAATAAAGTGCAGTACCTTGGTTTGTGCGCCGCCGCTGCAATGTACCATGCCGTTAATTTGGCTGCGGTATTTATCAAGTATAGCTTTTATAATAGGTGCGTAAGTGCGCGTGGCGCTTAATACCAGTTTGCCTGCTGTTATGGTTTGCCCATTGCCAATGTCAACCAGGTCGGTAAGGTTTTTACTGCCGCTGAAGATAAGGTCATAGGGGATGGCCGAATCGTAACTTTCGGGGTATTTTTGCGCGATCGTTTTGTTAAACACATCATGACGGGCAGATGTTAAGCCGTTTGAGCCCATGCCGCCGTTATATTCTTTTTCGTAAGTGGCCTGGCCGTATGATGCCAAACCCACAATAACATCGCCCGGCTGGATGCGGTGGTTTGATATAACATCGGTACGCGGCATACGGCAGGTAACGGTAGAATCTACAATGATAGTGCGCACCAGGTCGCCTACATCGGCAGTTTCGCCGCCGGTGGAGTAAATACCTATTCCGGCATCGCGCAGTTCGCTTAAAATTTCTTCGGTGCCGTTTATAATGGCAGCAATTACTTCGCCGGGTATCAGGTTTTTATTGCGGCCAATGGTTGATGATAGCAGGATGTTATCCGTTGCGCCAACGCAAAGCAAATCATCAAGGTTCATGATAATAGCATCCTGGGCAATACCGCGCCATACAGATATGTCGCCGGTTTCTTTCCAGTAGGTATAAGCTAATGACGATTTGGTGCCCGCACCATCGGCATGCATAATATTGCAATAGGCGTCGTCGTTTGTTAATATGTCGGGGACTATTTTGCAGAATGCTTTTGGGAAAATGCCCTTATCAATGTTTTTAATGGCATTGTGTACATCATCTTTAGAGGCGGATACACCCCTTTGATCATATCTTTGCGAAGAAATCATGGGCAAATATACGCACGAATTACACGAATTTTATACACGAATTGCAGGAATTGAATTGAGTAGACGCGAATTAATGAAGTTTGAATTTTATAAATAGAATGAATTTTAACGAATGATTATCAAATTTTATAACTTGCAGTGTGTGGTGGAATTGGTGTTAATTCGACCTAATTCGTGAAATTCGTGTTAAAAACAATCTCCTATAAAATAAATCGCTGGCGCCTCAGGCGTAATAGTCAACGGAACTTTTTAATTTATTGTAGTGTGTTTGTTGGTTTTTTTGGCGGCCTGGCAGCTATAGCCTTAAAATTCCTGGTGCACTTTATGGAGGATGTAAGTCGTAATATTTCATCGCACCTGTATTATCATATAGCCTATGTGTTTTTGCCCGCGCTGGGTATTTTTTTAGCGGTAACCTGGCAGCACCTGGGCAACAGGGATAAAATTCAAAAGGGGATAGGCAGTATCCTGGCTAATATTAAAAAGAACCGGTCGAATATCCGCCTCAATAACATTTACTCTCATATTGTAACCAGCTCGTTAACGGTTGGCTTTGGCGGCTCGGCAGGCTTAGAGGCGCCTATTGTAGCTACCGGGGCTGCCATAGGCTCAAACGTGGGTAAGTTTTTTAAGCTTACGCCTTATGAAAAAACAGTACTGCTGGCCGCGGGGGCATCGGCAGGTATCGCGGCCGTATTTAACAGCCCCATTGCAGGGGTATTGTTCTCGTTAGAGATACTGATAGGCGAAATTACCATCCCTACTTTTATTCCTTTACTTATAGCATCGGCAACGGGGGTTGTGGTATCCAAGTTGTTATACTCGGGGCAATTATTTCACCTGGTTACCGAGGGGTGGGTGGTTACGGCTATTCCTTTTTACATTCTGCTGGGCCTGTTTAGCGGTTGGATGGCTATATATATTAATAAGGTAGGGGGTAAGCTGGAGGGGGGCATTTTAAAAAAGCAAAACAGGTATGTGCGTGCACTTTTAGGCGGCTTGTTCCTGGGGCTTATTATTTTAGTGTTTCCGCAACTATTTGGCGAAGGCTATCATTACCTGCAGGCTATTTTAAACGGCAACATTGATGCGCTTAAAGACGAATCATTTTTTGCAGGCTGGCTGTCGAACCCATGGTTTATGCTGGTGTTTATTATCGCGCTGGTTTTTATGAAGATAATAGCCAGCGGTATTACCCTGGGCTCGGGCGGCAACGGCGGCTCGTTTGCGCCCACCATGTTTACCGGGGCTTTTTTAGGATTAACAGTAGCTTACGGGGTAAACCTTACCGGGCTGATACATTTAAATACCAGTAATTTTATAGCAGTGGGTATGGCCGGCGCTTTAAGCGGGGTAATGCATGCCCCGCTCACCGCCATATTTTTGATTGCCGAAATTACCGGGGGGTATGTATTGTTTATCCCGCTTATGATTGTATCATCTATATCCTACATCATATCGCGCCTGTCATCACCTCACAATATTTACTGGCAGCACCTTATTCACGAAAAGGATATTCACCCCGGGCAGGATTATGGCATGCTGAACGCGATATCGCTTGATAGCATTATCAACAAAAAATATACCGCGGTTGACAAGCAAACTACCGTTAATGATTTTTATAAGATACTTGCTGTAACCGATGCCAATATATTCCCGGTACTTAAAGAGGATGGAAGGTTGGAAGGGGTAGTACTGGTTGATGATATACGCAGGCGCCTGTTTAACCAGGAGATAGCCAACGAGACTATCGCCGATATTATGACAGTACCACCGGCAGTAATTGATTACGAACAACCAGCCAGCAGCGTAATGGAAACTTTTGATGCCATTGATGTATGGCAGCTGCCGGTAGCCAAGGATGGCTTATTCATCGGCTTTATATCCAAATCGGCCCTGTTAAGCAAATATCGTGAAGTAATTATTGAGCAGCATAAGGCGAGTGATTTGTTCGCGTAGCTGTAAAATTAATAAATTTGAATTCGATCTATGATTATGAACCAAGGAGATGCCTTTGCCTTTAAAGCCATTGATGGTAATTATAAGGCCATCATTTGTACAAGCGTTTATAAAGAAAGTAGCCCACATATCTATAGATTCGCGGCTTTAACTTATAGTAAGCCGCAGGTGCCATCAATAAACGACATTATAGACAGTGATTTTTTTGGTGTAGCAAATACCAAGGAGGGGCATTTTAAGTATTCAAATGAGGCCTTAAATGATATAATTGCCAAAAATAGTTGGTAGAATATTTGTAATCGACTGTAATAAAGGAATATACATCAAGCAAATTGAAATCGGTTTCAATTTGCTTTTTTTGTTATATGAAATCGTCAAAAAAAGGCGTGTTTGACCTGTAAGAGCACGGATGTAATAAAGTGGGGCAAGCAGAATAAAAAACAGCGATATAAGTGTAAATCATGTGGGCAATTGTTTATTCGGCAGCACGCTGGTGTAAG
>NZ_JBFUIA010000029.1:0-97476 GCF_056402115.1 Mucilaginibacter sp. P4_C11
TGGCTGCGGTAGTATCACCGTTTTTAAGGGTTTGATTGGTGATTGGATCAGTCACCGGTAATGCATTTATTCTGCCTGTTACCGCCGTATTCTGGCTTGTGACTCCAGCTGAACTCAGCACGACGTTGCCTGATATGCTACCTGCCGGTGCAGTAGCTGCCGACCGCACATACACCGTGGTGCTGCTTATTACGCCGCCTGTCTGTGAAAGCGTTACAGTGCCGCCATAACCGCTGCCCGCCGATAGGGACACTTCGAAGCCGGTTGGGGCAGTTGCTATTATACTACCTGTTAAACCGGTGCCGGCAACTTTAAACTGCTGGATATTTGGGCTTGCCGAAACCGTACCTAAACATGCAGAAATATTGCCGGTAGCAGCACCTGCGTTAATAGTTTGTGCTTGTACTTTGGAGAACACGGCAGATAATAATATTATTAWACTCACAGTGAACAGGCGGTGTAGGTTTTTTTTCATAATGTTGGTTTAAAAARCAGGAAATTTTAATAGCAATTAATACCTCTGCCACTRTATATAAACCGGGAGTCGGGGATAAAAAATAAAACCATGCCCATTTACACCGATAAGYGCAGCCTACGGCCTGGGTTGATCAACTTTTACCTGTACTTTTTTTGATTTTTGGTTCCTGGTGCTTGATTCAATTTTTTTTATAAAGTGACTAAGGTCAGATATGCCCTGTTCCTAAAAAAAGATATAACCCCAAAACAGCCGTAAAATAACATCGTGTTTTAACTGTTTGGTATGCCTTATTTAGGAATAGTTAATATTCAGTCGAAAATACTTAAAATGTTTTTAATCAGGCAGTAATTAGAAAAAAAAGTGCGCTGTAAAATAACGGGGAGGAAAAACCGTTGCCAGGCCTTTGAAGTCATGATCATTACGTATTGAGAGCTTGTGGAGCGGCCCTGAATGTTGCGTTTGTTATATTTGAAAATCCGCCGCAAATTTTAAAAACCAAACAACCCAAACCCAATTCTCACCAATGACCAATGACCAATGACCAATGACCAATGACCAATGACCAATGATTAAAGATTTATTTCAAATTTATCGGCGTCTTTTAAAAACGGCAGGGCACGGCGGGCTTTTTGCACCTCATCGGCGATGATGGAGAAGGTGTATACATCGTCCTCATCGCGCTTGTAGTAAACCACGTTGCCGTTTGGATCGATACAGGTTGAATCGCCTGAATGGTAAACTTCGTTGCCATCATGGCCTACCCGGTTTACACCAATTACATAGGCCTGGTTTTCAACGGCGCGGGCGGGCAGTAAGGTACGCCAGTGCGGGGCCCGGCGTTCGGGCCAGTTGGCCACAACTATTAGCAAATCGTAGGGGTTATCGGCAAGGTTGCGTAGCCAAACCGGGAAACGCAGATCGTAGCAAATCATGGGGCATATTTTCCAACCATTCAGCTCTACCATAATTTTTTTGGTGCCGGCAGTGTACGTATTGTGTTCTTTGCCTAAAGCAAACAGGTGGCGTTTATCATAATACTCATAAGTACCGTCAGTACGCATCCAAATCAGGCGGTTGTAGTAATGATTGTTTTCTTTGATGATGATACTTCCGGTAACCACGCAATCGTGCTGTTTGGCAGTTTGGTGCATCCATTGCATGGTTTTGCCTTCCATTGGTTCGGCAAGTGCAGCGGCATTCATGGTAAAGCCGGTGCTAAACATTTCGGGCAGGATGATAAGGTCTGTTTTTTCCCTTATTCCGCCAGATAAGCGTAAAGTGATATTTTGTAAATTTTTATCAGTATTTTCCCAAAAAAGGTAGCCTTGAAAAACGGTAATTTTAAGATTATCCATAAGCGGTGTTTAGTCGATAGACCATAATTGATGGCCTATAGTTTTTAAAGTTAATGGATGATAGCTAATTATCTTTAACCAGATTGTTCAATTCTGTGCTTTTACCATGGACTATCGACCATGGTTTATTAACTCAAAATTAAACTTTCAATAACCTATCAACGGCTTTATCTAAAGTTTCTTGCCTTTTGGCGAAACAAAACCTTAACACATGATGATCAATCCCCTTGCTGTAAAAGGCCGAAACCGGTATCGCAGCTACCCCAAACTCCTTGGTGAGGCGTAGTACAAAATCGGCATCTTTCTCGTCGGTGATGTTGCTGTAACGTACTGATTGAAAGTACGATCCATAGCAAGGTAGTAGTTCAAAACGTGTTTGTTCCAACCCCTGGCGAAAGTAGTCTCGTTTTTGCTGAAAAAACTCTGGTAAACCCGTATAAGTTTCTTCATTTTTTAAATGCTCGGCAATGGCATATTGTATCGGCGTATTAACCGCGAATACTAAAAACTGGTGAATTTTCCTGAATTCCTGCATCAGGTAAGCCGGCGCCATACAGTAGCCAACTTTCCAGCCGGTAGCGTGAAAAGGCTTGCCAAATGATGCCACTATAAAGCTGCGCTGCTGTAAATCGGGGTAGCGGGCCATGCTGTGGTGCGTTTGGCCGTCATATATCAGGTGTTCGTAAACCTCGTCGCTTAGTATTAAAATATCCTGGTTTTTAACCAAGGCGCTTAATTCGTCAATATCCTCCTTATGCAAGATAGTTGCAGTGGGGTTTTGCGGCGAATTAAGGATAATCATTTTGGTTTTATGATTGATGAGCCTTTTTACCATATCCCAGGCAATGCGGTAGTTTGGCGGTTCAAGCGGTAATGATTTTACCACGCCGCCCATCAGCTTTATGGCAGGGGCATAGCAATCAAAAGCAGGCTCAAAAATAATAACCTCATCATTAGGGTGTATAACTGCGCTAATGGCTGTAAATATAGCCTGGGTACCGCCCGCGGTGATGGTTATTTCAGTTTCGGGGTTGTAAACGGCGCCGTAAAGTTTCTCGGTTTTTTCGGCAATGCGCTCCCTTAAGCTCATTACACCGGCCATAGGCGCGTATTGATTATGGCCATCATTCATTGCCTTGTTAACCAGCCCGATCAGGTCGGCCGAGCAATTGTAATCGGGAAATCCCTGCGACAAGTTTATAGCACCAACCTCGTTGGCCAGGGCAGACATTACCGTAAATATGGTTGTGCCCGTTTGGGGTAATTTTGAAACTACAGAAATCATCTAAGGGCTAAAGTAAGCAAAAAACCACGAACCGGTAAACGTAATAATACGTATTTTTAGTTTTTTGAAAGTATTTAGCGTTGTAAGAAAAATAATAGCGCTGTTATAAAACTGTAGGTGAGCAGTATTTTAACTTGATAATGATTATTAATGCCGATGCGCAATTTACCCCTTAATTTTACCTCGACATCGAACAGCAAGGTTATAAAAAGTGCTTCACGATCTCTCAAGCCGCAATCCCAATTCAAAAAATAATCCTATTTTTGCACCTCAAAATATACAATCACTTTGTAGGTGATTGTGCAAACGTAATTTTATAAACTTTAAATCATAGTTGTAGATGATTAGTATTACACTTCCCGATGGTTCCGTTCGTCAGTACGACAAGGGGATTTCTTCTGCCCAGATCGCGTTGTCGATCTCTGAAGGGTTAGCACGTAACGTTTTAGCAGCCGAAGTTGATGGCGAGGTTTGGGATTCCAGCCGCCCTATCGAAAAAGATTCGCACGTTAAATTATTAACCTGGAACGATGCTTCAGGCAAATCAACCTTCTGGCATTCATCAGCCCACTTATTGGCCGAAGCTTTGGAAGCGCTTTATCCGGGCACCAAATTTGGTATTGGCCCTCCGGTTAAGGACGGTGCCGGGTTTTATTACGATGTTGACTTTGGCGATAAGGTTTTATCAAGCGATGAGTTTAAACAGATCGAAGATAAAATGATCGAGCTGGCTAAAACCAAATCGGAATACATCCGCAAACCGGTTAGCAAAGCTGATGCTGTTGAATATTTTACCGAGAAAAATGATGAGTATAAGCTGGACCTGATTAAAGACCTGGCCGATGGCGAAATCACATTTTATACACAAGGAAACTTTACCGATCTGTGCCGCGGGCCGCATATCCCAAATACAGGTTTTATAAAAGCTGTGAAGATCATGAGCCTTGCCGGTGCTTATTGGCGCGGCGATGAAACACGCAAGCAATTAACCCGTATTTACGGTGTTACTTTCCCTAAAGCCAGCGAGCTTACCGAATACCTGCACATGATTGAAGAAGCCAAAAAGCGCGATCACAGGAAACTAGGTAAAGAGCTGGAACTGTTTGCCTTCTCAGAAAAAGTAGGCATGGGCTTGCCCTTATGGTTGCCTAAAGGAACAGCCCTGCGCGAACGCCTGCAAAACTTTTTGCAAAAAGCACAGGTTAAAGCCGGTTACGAGCAGGTAATTACACCGCACATCGGCCACAAAAACCTGTATGTAACATCTGGTCACTATGAAAAATATGGTGCCGATTCATTTCAGCCGATAAAAACCCCGCAGGAAGGGGAGGAGTTCTTTTTAAAACCAATGAACTGTCCGCACCACTGCGAAATTTATAAAACAAAACCTCGCTCGTACAAGGACCTTCCGGTTCGTTTGGCCGAGTTTGGTACTGTATACCGATACGAGCAAAGCGGCGAATTGCATGGCTTAACCCGTGTGCGTGGCTTTACACAGGATGATGCGCACTTATTTTGCCGCCCCGACCAGGTGAAAGACGAATTTAAAAAAGTAATTGACCTGGTATTATACGTGTTTAAAGCACTCGGTTTCGAAAACTATACCGCGCAGGTATCGTTACGCGATCCGGAAAATAAAGCCAAATACATCGGTACAGACGATAACTGGGCCTTGGCTGAGTCGGCTATTATTGAAGCCGCCGACGAGAAAGGCCTTACTACCGTGGTAGAATATGGCGAAGCGGCATTTTATGGCCCTAAGCTCGACTTTATGGTGCGTGATGCCCTGGGCCGCAAGTGGCAATTAGGTACCATCCAGGTAGATTATAACCTGCCCGAGCGTTTTGAACTGGAATACACCGGCAGCGACAATTTAAAACACCGCCCGGTAATGATTCACAGGGCGCCGTTTGGGTCGATGGAACGCTTTATTGCCGTGTTAATTGAGCATTGTGCAGGTAATTTTCCGCTTTGGTTATCTCCTGAGCAATTTATTATTTTGCCGATATCAGAAAAATACGAGGAATATGCAAAAAAACTTTCTGATGTGTTAAAAGATTCCGATATTTGCGGGCTGATTGATTTCAGGGATGAGAAAATAGGGCGTAAGATACGCGATGCTGAAGTCAAAAAGATCCCTTATATGTTGATAGTGGGTGAAAAAGAAGCTGCCGAGGGCATGGTTTCTGTAAGGAAACATGGTTTGGGCGACTTGGGAAGTATGAGCATAGAAGATTTTAAAGAACAAATAATTAAAGAAATAAAAGTATAACTTGGCATTAAACAAACCTTTCAATAGAGGACCAAGGCTTCCTTTCAAGAAGAAAGAAGCTGAACACAACATCAATCAATTCATTAGGGCTCAGGAAGTTCGCCTTGTAGGTGATAACGTAGAGCAAGGTATTTTTTCATTAAGAGATGCCCTTGCTATAGCGCAGGAGCAGGAACTTGACCTGGTTGAAATATCTCCGAACGCCGTACCTCCGGTTTGTAAAGTAACGGACTATAACAAGTTCATTTACGAGCAGAAGAAAAAGCTTAAAGAGATAAAGAGCAATGCCAAGCAAACTGTTATAAAGGAGATCCGTTTCGGGCCTAATACTGATGACCATGACTTTGAATTTAAATTAAAGCATGCCATTAAGTTTTTGGAAGCCGGCGAAAAGGTAAGGGCTTACGTACACTTTAAAGGCCGCGCCATTGTTTACAAGGAGCAAGGCGAGATATTACTACTTCGTTTTGCGCAGGCATTGGAGGATGTAGGTAAAGTAGAGCAGTTACCAAAGCTTGAAGGTAAAAGGATGTTTTTAACCCTTGCGCCTAAAGCTGCGAAAAAATAAATTAAAGATGTGCTGATGTGTAAATTGTGGATTTACACATCGACATAATCTATTATAAAGACATTTACAGGTCTGCAGGGTTGCACATTTGTAAGTTAAACAAACAATTAAATAATAGTTATGCCAAAAATGAAAACCAATTCCAGTGCTAAAAAGCGCTTTAAGCTTACTGGAACAGGTAAAATCACTCGGAAGAATGCATTCAAAAGCCACATCTTAACCAAGATGTCGACTAAACGTAAGCGTAACCTTGGCCACACCAGCTTAGTTTCTAAAGCTGATAGCGGCAATGTTAAACGCATGCTTTGCATCGGAAAGTAATTCACAATTTTTTTTAACCAGGTATTAGAGTTTTAAGTTCGGCTGTAAAGGCAGGCACTCACTACCAAAATCAAACAACATGCCACGTTCAGTTAACGCAGTCGCGTCGAGAAGACGCCGGAAAAGGATCATGAACCTCGCCAAAGGTTATTGGGGTTCACGCAGCAAGGTTTATACCGTTGCAAAAAACACAGTAGAAAAAGGTTTACAGTACGCTTATCGTGACCGTAAAACCAAGAAAAGAGAGTTCAGGGCTTTATGGATCCAGCGTATCAACGCCGGTGCCCGTCAGCACGGAATTTCTTACTCTCAATTAATAGGTAAATTAGCAGCAAAAGAAATCGGTTTAAACCGTAAAGTATTGGCTGATTTAGCGATGAATCATCCTGATGCCTTCAAAGCCGTTATTGATGCAGTAAAATAATAACATTCGCCGGCCACTTTGCCTTTGAATTTAGAAGCCGCCTTGCATTTTGCAAGGCGGCTTTTTTAATGTACTTGTTTTTAACTTTTAAGATATGATAATAACCTCCGGTGTGTCAAAAGATGCTTCGAATCCGTTATCAAGATCCATATACTGTTTAAAGTTTTGTACATCTTTATCAACCATTTTTTTAAATAACGGGTTCAATACATGAGCTATACCGGCGCCTATGCCTCCTGCAGGTGGCTGGTAACTGATCACAATATCAACTACAGTGCCGGTTCCGTCGATGGTGTCCTGGAAACGTACTTTGCCTGCATTATTAATGGCCGAATCGGGCAACGAGCTCCAGCCTATCATTTCGTTTGGCTCATCCTTTACAATTTCGGCATGCCAGCTTACGGTTGCCATATCAGCAGGTAATTTTAAAACCCAGTAGGAATATTTAGAGTCAATCATTTCCACGCTTTCCAGGTGTTTCATAAACAGCGGCAGGTTATCCAGCTTGCGCCAAAAATTGTAAACCTTGTGCCTTGGCTGGTTTACGGTGAATGACGACCGGATATTAACGTTTATAGGGTTGGTAGAAAGTTTGCCGATGCGCTTATAAAGCTCACAATGCCCAGTAAGGCCGCGGTTTAACAGGTAACCACCCGCGCCAATTTTTAAAACACTTGAAAACGGGCTCGAGAAAATGTTTTTAAAGCCCGACCAGCCGAGTTTTACACCACCAATGATAGATGTATAACGTTCCGGCCAGTTCAGGTTTACCCTGTCATCGCCATAAAGTATGGGGAAATTATCTTTGTATTCAATTATGGTAGTTGCCATGTGCTTGTTTTAATGGTACTAAAACTAAACGCAGGATGGCGAGGTAAGTTTTGTTGAATCGAATTTTATTTAACACTAATTGCACTAATTGAGGCGAATTGCACGAATTAAGAAACGCAAATATTAACACTAATTGACACGGATAGTATCTAATTACACAAACTAAGAAACACAAATTGACTTTTTAATTGGTGTAATTCGATACCATTCGCGGCAATTCGTGTTTGTTTTTTTTAGGCCGGTGCAATTCACGTTGATAGATTACCTGCCCAAGGTTTTTCAGAAAGGGGAGGCATACAGTGGCGTACTCGTACTTGTTATCATTGTAAATACCATCCTCGTTTGACTGAACAACGGCTGTGAGTAAAAACTCCACCTTATTTTCAAAATCAACTATATAAGCGTTGTCAATATTGTAGCCGTAGCTGTCGCCATATTTATTAAAAATTCTAATGTTTGCATCGGGCACCGCGGTACTATCGGCACCATAAAACAACAGTTTGCTCATAACAGGATAATTGTGTGGCCGGTTATAGGTGGGTTTAGTACTTTCTGTGGGGAACATGCTCATATACTTGTAGATAAGCCGGTAATCTGCCTGTGTTAAATTGAAGCGTTGCGCTGCAGCGAAGGCTTCTGGGAAAAGCAGCCGTTTTAAAACCATTTGCTGATCTGCAATAGTATAAACGTTTTTCTGGCTGAAATCGAAGGGCTGCATTACCAGCTTGTCGTTTTTATCCAGGTAGCCTTTTCCTTGCAGCATGTTATCCAGCTGCATGGGGTAATCGTTGCTATCAAACAAGGCTGGTTTTTGGTAAACCAGTTTATCGCCATTATAAAAATCAATGGGGTTAGTGTGTTTGGTGCCTTCGCCGGTATCGTTTATCGCCAGCCTGCCAATAATGCGGGTATTGTTAAGCCGGTATTTTTTTAATTTTTTGTTAATCTCTTCGCGTCCCACAAACTCGTACAAACGGTTATAAGCATCATTATCGCTTACCAGCAGTATCTTTTTTATATAGTTTTCTATTGATGGCAGGCCATCGGCCGACGATGTATCTGTTTTAACTTTAGTTTGCCCAGCGAAAGCGCTGTCGGTTATCATTGTCGCGCTTTTTGTAAGGCCCTTAATTTTAAGCTCGTTAATTTTTTCGAGCGCGAAAATACAGGTTGGCAGCTTTACCGTACTTGCCGGATAAAAATATCGCTTTGGATTAAGCCGGTAACTGTATGATTTAAAATGTGGTATATTGTGTTTGTCCCGGTTGATTTGCGTATACAGGATCTGTACTTCGTTATGCGTTGGATGATTGAGGATACCTTGAAACAACTCCGGGCGAGATTGCAGCAGATTTTTGAGGAAGATGGTATCGGGTTGTTGGGCTAATGTTTTTAAACCGGTTACAATCATTATTAACAGGATGCAATATTGTTTCATTATGATAAATATACACTATGTAAATAAGTTTACGGGTATAATAACACAAATGGCCCCGTAAGAGCCATTTGTTATAAAAAAACAGTTAATGCGCCGGCTTAGTGGCGGCGCCCGTTATTAAACGAATTATACCTTTTTTGGAGGCAAATCAAAAGCGATTGCATCATGCTCAAAATGACCTTTGTGCGAGCCATCGCAAAATGGTTTGTTAGCCGATAAGCCACAGCGGCAGATGGAAACTACTGTTCTGCCTTGTAAGCCGTAGTTGTTGCCCTGCATATCTACTATTTCAAAATCGCCATCGATTTTTACAGATCCGTTGTTATTGATAGTAAGTTTAGTTGTTGCCATAAGTTAAATTTTGTCGCAAAGTTAACCAATGCCATGGCCTTTAAAGGGGCTATTTACTATTTAGAAGGGTTCCGGATTGAAGGGTAGAGCCAAGAGAAAAGAATCAAGAGTTAAGATGGGAGTGTCTGCTGCCAAAATCACAAATGACAAAATGATGATGCGCGATATCCACGCTACAGAAACAGATGTTTTAGCTTTGTTATATGCGATAAAGGCTTTCGGCCTTTTGCTTTAAAACTTTCTGCTTAAAATTACACTATGGAATACAGACAATTAGGAGCATCGGGATTGAGGGTTCCCGTATTAAGTTTCGGAACAGCCACATTTGGCGGTGGTAACGAATTTTTTAAAGCCTGGGGCAATACCCAGGTTGACGAAGCCAAAGAACTGATTAACTTATGCCTTGATGCGGGTGTGAACTTTTTTGATACGGCGAATATATACTCAAGCGGAATATCTGAAGAAATATTAGGAAAGGCATTGGAAGGCCTGCGTAACCAAGTGCTTATCAGCACAAAGGCTACGCTCCCCATGGGCGATGGTGCCAATGATTATGGTTCATCGCGCCTGCATTTAATAAAACAGGCAGAGGATAGCCTTAAGCGCTTACAAACCGACCATATAGATATTTACCATATGCATAGTTTTGATGCCACAACCCCGGTTGAAGAAACCCTGCGCGCACTTGATGACCTGGTAACCAGCGGCAAGGTGCGTTATGTTGCCTGTTCGAACTTTTCGGGCTGGCATTTAATGAAATCGCTGTCGGTATCTGAACGTTATGGCTGGAGCAGGTACATTGCCAACCAGGCTTATTATTCGCTGTTAGACCGTGAATTTGAATGGGAGCTGATGCCTTTAGCTATCGATCAAAATGTGAGTACCATAGTTTGGAGTCCGTTGGCATCGGGCAAAGTGAGCGGTAAATTCAGGAGGGGACAGCCCATACCGGCAGATTCAAGAACGGTACAAGGCGGCGCTCATGGCCCGGCAACCAACTTCGATCGCCTTTACAACATTGTTGATGTTTTGGATGAAGTGGCCGAAGAAACAGGTAAATCTGTAGCACAGGTTTCCATTAACTGGTTATTGCAAAGGCCAACCGTTGCCAATATCATTATAGGCGCACGTAACCAGGAACAGCTAAGGCAGAACCTGGGTGCCGTTGGCTGGAATTTGACTACCGAGCAGGTAAAAAAACTGGATGCAGCAAGTGATTTAACGCCAATATATCCATACTGGCACCAACGCCAAAATCCCAAACTCATACCTCCACCAATACAATACTAATATTATTATTTATTCAAGTGCCTTAGAAGCGGGCTTTAAAGTGGTTGGTATGTGAGTTTGAATCATCATGTTCAATTGCGTAAAATTACGCGTGTAAACTGCTCAAATACCGTGTTTATACTAATCTGATAACAACAGGGGATGTCTATTTTTACAAAGTAGACAGTTAATAGTTAATAATTTAATGCTCCTAAACATTTATCATTTAAAAAACAAGCAAGGCTACCTGCCGGCTTGTTTTTTTGTTTTCAGGCAAGCCAATTGAGATAACAACGGGTTGAGGTAACAGTTAAATTACAATGGTATTCAAAAAAAACGGCCTGTTTTCTTCGATGCTTTACAAAACTTAGCTAATTTGCCTGCCTGCCCTAACGGGCAATGCATTATAAACCAATTTACCTTTTACCTATGCTTAACCGAAGACAGTTCATTCAGAATACGTCAGTTGCCGGGACAAGTTTTTTACTTGCGCCCCAACTTTCAAAGGCAGCTGGTTTTTTCAAAGGTTCGCCCAACGAAAAAGTAGTTTTAGGCGCTATGGGCACCAATAGCCGCGGCCTTTACCTGGCGCAGAGCTATGCTAAAATTCCTAATGTAGAGATAGGGTATATCTGCGATGTGGACTCCAAAGTAGTAGACAGAACCATTGAAGAGATTTATAAAATAACGGGCAAACGGCCAAAAGGAATTACCGATATCCGCAAAATGCTGGAAATAAAGGATATTGATGCCGTTGTTGTTGCCCCGCCCGATCATTGGCACGCCCCGGCAACCATAATGGCTTGCCAGGCCGGCAAACATGTTTATGTAGAAAAGCCCTGCAGCCATAACCCACACGAAGGCGAAATGGCTGTTGAGGCTGCAAAAAAATACAATCGCCTGGTGCAAATGGGTAGTCAACGGCGCTCATTCTCCAATGTGCAGGCCATGGTGAAGGAATTGCATGACGGCGTTATTGGGCGTACCTATTATGCCAAAGGCTGGTACACCAACCACAGGCTAAGCATTGGCCATGGCAAGCAAGTGCCCGTACCCGCGAATTTAAACTACGACCTGTGGCAGGGCCCGGCCCCGCGTAAACCCTACCAGGATAACTTGATTCACTATAACTGGCACTGGTTTTGGAACTGGGGAACCGGCGAGGCGCTGAACAACGGCACCCACGAACTGGATGTAATCCGCTGGGGTTTGGGTGTGGATTATCCTAACAAAGTAGTATCCACCGGCGGCCGCTTCCATTTTAACGATGACTGGCAAACGCCCGATACCCAAAATATCCTGTATAATTTCCCCAACAATACTGCTGCCGAATGGGAAAGCCGCAGCAGCAACGGTTTTAATATTGAGCAGTTAAGCCGCGGGGTGGTATTTTATGGCGATAAAGGCACCCTGTTTTACGGCAGCGGCAACGGCTACCAGGTTTACGATGGCGATAACAAGCTGGTGAAGGAAGTTAAAGACGATACCAAAGTTGATGGCACCAACAAAGTAAGCCCCACCGAAGCGCTTGATGGTTTTCACCTGAAGAATTTTATCGATGGCGTTAGGGGAGTAGCGCCGCTGAACTGCCCCATTGAAATTGGTTTTAAATCAACCCTGCTGCCGCAATTGGGTAATATATCATACCGGGTTGACCGCGTGCTGCACATTAACCCAACCAACGGCCATATCCTGAATGACCCCGAAGCCCAAAAACTTTGGAGCCGGGAATATGAAAAAGGCTGGGAGGTGAAGGTGTAAACGCCATTATTGCCTCATTCCTCACCAGTATGTCATTGCGAGGAACGAAGCAATCCCGTAGAAATGCATCTCCGCCAAGTAAGCGAAGAGGTTGCCGCGCTACGCTCGCAATGACATAGTTTAATAATTTGAATAACAATACCATACCATGAAAAAATACATCTATCCTTTAGCTCTTTTACTTGCAACAGCCTCATTAACCCAGGCGCAAACAAAAATATTTGACGGCAAAACGCTCAAAGGCTGGAAACGCCTTGCTGGTACCGCCGATTACAAGGTTGAAGACGGGGCCATTGTGGGCACCGCTGTTTTAAACTCTGGCAACACCTTTTTGGTTACCGAAAAAGAATACGGCGATTTTGTTTTAGAGCTGGATGCCAAAATAGAAAGTAAACTGAGCAACTCCGGCGTTCAAACACGCAGCCATTATAACCCGGCCGGCCACGATGGCAAGGGGTTGGTTTATGGGCGACAGTTTGAGATTGATCCGTCTGACCGTAAATGGACAGGCGGTATTTATGACGAAGGCCGTCGCGACTGGCTATACCCGCTGGATTTGAATGCCGCCGCCAAAGATGCCTTTAAAGTAGGTGAGTACAACCACATCCGCATTGAGTGTATTGGTAACGAAATGAAAACCTGGGTAAACGGAATCCCGACCGCTGATGTGGTGGATACCATCGACACTAAGGGTTTCATTGCCTTACAGGTTCACGCCGTGAGCGACGAAAAACAAGCCGGTAAAAAAGTATATTTCAAAAACTTTAACCTGCAAACTACCAATCTAAAATCAAAACCATTTCCTAAAAATGTGTATGTGGTAAACCTGCAACCCAATAGCATCACCTCTGCCGAAAAAGCCGCCGGTTGGAAACTGTTATATGACGGCAAAACCAGTGCCGGCTGGCGTGGTGCAACCCTAAAAACTTTCCCGAACCACGGCTGGGAAGTTGCCAATGGTACCATGCATGTACTGCCATCTGCCGGTAAAGAAGAATCGGGCGGTGGCGATGTGGTTACTGATGATAATTACAGCGCCTTCGATTTGTCGTTTGAGTTTAAGTTGACTCCGGGAGCCAATAGCGGTGTTAAATACTTTGTCACCCTGAGTGAAGTTACCACAGGCTCGGCCATAGGCCTGGAATACCAGGTATTAGATGATAAGCTGCACCCCGATGCCAAACTTGGCCGTGATGGCGACAGAACGCTGGCTTCATTATATGACCTGATTAAAGCCAACAAACAGGAACGCTTTGTACATCCCATTGGCGCCTGGAACATTGGCAGGGTAGTGGTTTATCCCAACAACCATGTAGAACATTATCTTAATGGTGTAAAAGTACTGGAATACGAACGCGGCTCAAAGGCATTTAAAGACCTGGTTGCCATCAGCAAATACACCATCTGGAAAAACTTTGGCGAAGCCCCTCAAGGGCATTTGTTATTGCAGGATCACGGTAACGAGGTGTTTTTTAGAAGTATAAAGGTGAAGCCCCTCTAAATCTCCCCTAAAGGGGAGACTTCAAAAAGGAAGCATCGAATAAAAGTTCTCTTAAAAGTCTCCCCCTGAAGGGGGAGATTATTAGCATATGATTTGATTTTTGAAGGAACTAATGAGGGCTTCGCCGTTTAGAGGGGGCTTACAACGAATTCCTCAACGTTACATTAAAAGGAACCGCGAAATGTTCATGGCAATTGCTCAACGCAAACTCTGCTGTTTTGCTGCCCATGAGTTTAAAATCGGTTGATATGGTGGTGATACCATCCAAAATGATCTCCTTAAGGGCGGTCTCGTTATAAGATATAACGCCCACATCCTTAGCTACTTTCAGGTCGGATGCTATGATCTTCTTAATCAATTCCACCAGGTCATCTTCGGTTAGGCTGATGTATACGGTATCTTTCTGGATGGTTTCTATTGCCGACGACTCAACTACTTCGTAATCAAACGCGTATTGCCTGCAAAAGTTCAGGAAGCCTTTCAGTATCTCTTTAGAATGGTAGGTTTTCCCTGGAAAAATCAGTTTAATGTTATGATACTTAGTTAATTTGTGTGTAAGGCTTTTAAGTGCTTCATAAACATCCGACGCAAAATTTTCATAAATGGCGGCAAACTTGCCGTTTATAGCCGGTACCAGGTTATCTAACAAGATCAGTTTATCCTTGGGGATCGTGTTGATGATCTCGTGAGCCTTGGTCTCATTATCTAAAAAATGGGGGATAATAATGTATTTGGCGTAGTCGCTGTTAAAGCTTTCGGCCATAATCTTTTTAAAGAAGTAAAAGTCGTTATTGTAAATGTAAAAATCGATGGTTGCCAGTTCGCCAATTGTGTCTACAAAGGCATCGTAAATCAATTTTTTATGGGCGCTTAACTTGTTGAATAACAGGAAGATTTTCAGTGGTTTCTGAAAATCGGTGTTCGATATAAAAAAACCTTTACCCGGAACTGAACTTACTATCCCTTTGTCTTTCAGTTCTTTATAAACTCTTTCTATGGTATTGCGTGAGGTATCTAAAGCAAAACTTAAATCATTGATAGATGGCAGCATATCATCTTTAACGATATCACCACTTTCGATAGCCCTGATAATGGCGTTTGAAAGCTGCAGGTATTTAGGAGTGATGGAATACTCGTCGATAGATAATATTTTAAGATAGTTCTTCACGCGTTACAATTGGGTTACACAAATGTAATATTACCGGATTGTATTTTTTGTTTAAAAAGATAGTAGGGGATAGTGGAATGTTTGAACCGGAATTTGTCGAATTGAAGAATTTATTGAATTTCAATAATTCAATAATTCAATAATTCAATAATTCAATAATTCAATAATTCAATAATTCAATAATTTTCTCTATTACCTCTCCTTCCGCTGAAAGCTATAATACAAATACCCCAAAGCAGGCAATATAAACATACTGCCAACCAATAAACCAATCCCCAAATCATTTATAGTATTTACGGTTGCGTGGTCTGTCAGCAATGACATCGAACTACCCCCTTTAAATATTACAAACCTTGGGAAACGGGTTGATCCTACCGATATCAGGATCATACTTACCTGGAAAGCTGCCAAGAGTCTGATCCATTGCCTGTTTTTCTTTTCAGAGATAATAAACCAAAGCAGTACGAGCGATGAAGTGGCAGCTATTACGGCTACCAAACTAATAGTATTGCCAAAAATCCATTTGGATAAGCCTACGTGTTCAATTTCGGAAGCTATAAAAACCAGCCCCCCGCAAATAACGGCTACTACGTTAAATATTTTTGCCTTTTTGATATAGCGTTTAATATCGTCAATGCTATCTGTTTCTCCCACAATATAAATGGCCGCGAGGAAACCGCAAAGCGCCACGGTAAACAGGCCTACAGCTACCGAGAACCAGTTAAACCAGCTGAAAATATAGGCATGAACAAAATCTTTGGCTGCCGGGTCAATCTGACCAGATAACGCGCTACCGGCTATAATACCCAGGAACATTGGTGTGACAAAACTCGAGTAGATAAACAGGTGGTTATAAAGATTTTGCGTTCTTTCTCCTTTAATGGCATCGTAATTTCTAAAAGTGAAGGCGGTTCCACGTGCAATGATGCCTAATAATAAAATAAGCAACGGGATATGCAGGTCAGTACACATCTCGCTGTAAATATCCGGGAAACCTACAAACAGTATTACTACCGTGATGATGAGCCACATATGGTTGGCTTCCCAGATGGGGCCAATGGCCTGGTACATGGTTTTGCGGGTGCGGTGCTTATTATCATCGGATGTAAAAAGCTCGATGATACCGGCGCCAAAATCGGCCCCGCCCAATAAAAAGTATAGGGTAATGGACGCAAATAAAAATAATATAACGATGTATAACATAATATCAGCAGGTTATTTGTCGTACAATTTGGGCACCATCTCAATTTGTCTTTTCAGCAGGAAAATAACAAATACGCTCAGGGTGAAGTAAATAAATGTAAACAGGTAAAAAGTATACTGGATGCCCGGCATTTTGGTAACCGCCTCGCTGGTACGCATCACACCCTCGATAATCCACGGCTGGCGGCCAACTTCGGTCACTGTCCAACCGGCCTCTAAGGCTATAAAACCCGTTGGCGTGGCAATAATAAACAGCTTTAAAAACCACGGTTTGTTTAACCATTCTTTCTTCTTCCACAGCGCTATAAAGTATAGGATGCCGATAAACATCATCAAAGTACCAATACCCACCATCACCTGGAAGGCGTAGTGTGTAATGGCAACAGGCGGCTGATCTTTAGCCGGAATTTTATCCAGGCCGTTTACAACTGTTTTAAAATCATCATGAACCAAAAAACTCAGCAGGCCGGGTATTTCCAGGCCGTAATTAACTTTTTTAGCAGCCGTATCCGGGATACCGCCAATCACCAGTGGCGCATATTCCTGAGTATGGAAATAAGCTTCCATTGCGGCCAGTTTAGCAGGCTGCCGTTTAGCTGCTCCTTTGGCAGATATATCGCCGCTTAGGGGCTGTAAAATGGCTGCAGCCGCGCCAAATACGATGGCTATTTTAAATGATTTGGTATGAAAAGTTACATTCTGTTTCCGGTAGATCATCAGCGCGTGAATGCCCGCCACGGCGAAACCCGTTGCCGAAAATGCCGCTATCGTCATATGTAATGCTTCAGAAAACCAGGCTTCGTTAAACATGGCCTTCAGTGGGTCTATGTTGAGGTATTTGCCATTTACATAATCAAACCCCGATGGGCTGTTCATCCAGGAGTTGGCCGCAACTACCAATATGCCCGATGCTATCCCGCTTACGCCCACCACAATACCCGTAACCCAATGAAACCAGGTGTTCAACTTGTTCCACCCGTACAGGAAAAAGCCCAGGGCTATCGCTTCAATAAAAAAGGCGGTACCTTCTAAAGAAAAGGGCATCCCGAAAATAGGCCCGGCATGCTTCATAAAACCCGGCCAAAGCAGCCCCAACTCAAACGACAACATGGTGCCCGATACTGCACCAGTAGCAAAAAAAATAGCAACGCCTTTACTCCAGGCGATGGTAACGTTTTTGTAAACCGGGTCTTTGGTTTTTATCCATTTATAATGCGATATGGCCATAAAAACAGGCATAACCATACCAATACAGGAGTAGATGATGTGAAACCCTAAGGATAAGGCCATTTGCGACCTCGCTGCTATAAAGTCATCCATAGTTGTGATATAAATTATGGTTGAAAGTTAAAAGCTATATCGCACAAATGTAACAGAAATGTTAATTGATATTGAATATGAATTATAGGTATTTTAAGGTGGAGTATTGTATTTGTGGGTGAGATTTTGTAAAAAAATCTGTAAATGGTAGCTTTCAAAATATTTTAAAGAGGACAGCACAGGACAGTTTTGGAAATTATTAATGATAGTTTAGATTACCCAAATCTGGCAGGCATTTAAATGGATGCTGCCAACCCTTTATAACCTATAAGCAAAAACAAAATGAATCGCCCAAAAAATATATTATTCACGCCGTTGTTGGCTGTTTTGTTGACGATGGTAAGTTTTTTTTCATCAACGGCCCAGGTAGCGCCCATTTTGCCGCCGGCGCAGCAGCTTAATCGTAGTTTTGGCCAATATGATAAGGCAGCCTTTATGTCGCCGCCAAAAGTTTACTATCCCGAAACCTGGTTCCATTTAATAGGGGGCAATGTTTCAAAAAAAGGCATCACCGCCGATTTGGAAGCCATTGCAAGGTCGGGAATTTCGGGCATCCAGCTTTTTCACGGGCAGTTCGGCGGGCCATGGCCGGGTGTTAGTCCGCAAATTGCATGTTTGAGCCCGTTATGGGAGGATGCTATACGCCATACCGCACAGGAATGCCGCCGACTGGGTTTGCGCTTTACCATGCAAAATTGCCCCGGATGGGCAATGGCCGGAGGGCCCTGGATAACACCCGCCAACGCCATGCGACATTTGGCCTGGAGCAGAATCGATTTAGCAAGAGGGAAGGGAGTAATAAACATACACCTTGACCAGCCGCAGCCCAGCAGCGAACCCTGGCGCGATTACAGGGATATCACCGTACTGGCATTTCCAACTCCATTAGGTGATACCGGAAAACCACTTGTAGCACAAACTGTTAAGGGCAGCAGTAATATTTCATGGGAGGATTGTTTCCTGAAACAAGCAAAAGAAGCTGTGCGCCTTAAACCGCCAGCCGCAGGCGAGCCGTATTGGGCTGAAGTGACCTTTGCCGATACCGTGACCATCCGGACTATCGAATTTCCGAGTGTTAACAGCATGGGGCATGCCTGGAATTATGAGCCCGGCGTAAAAATAAAGGCGCAGGCTATCATGGCCAACGGCAAAGTAATAGATATTTTAAATACCAATATCCCCGAAGGGAACTGGCAGGATACGCAGCCGCTCTCTTTTGCCTGCACGGAAGTAAAAGGTGCTAAAACGATAAAGCTCTACATCGAAAACAAACACGATATGGCCCTCGGCTTCATCCGTTTCTTTTCGGCTGCCCGCAAAAATAGCTGGGAATCAGAAGCCGGGTGGACCTTGCGCAGCATTGACCGCAGCGGCAAAAAGTACGGGCAATCGCCTAAAAGCTATATCGATCCGGCCCAGATTCGCGATATCACCAACATGATGGATGCGCAAGGCAATTTAAAATGGGCTGCCCCACGCGGTAAATGGACTGTTTTACGCATAGGCCATGTAAACAGCGGCAAGCAAAATGGCCCCGCCCCGGCAGAAGGTACCGGCTGGGAGAGTAATAAACTTTCAGAGGCCGGTGCCAACGCACACTTTGCCGGTTATATCGGCAGGCTATCCGGATCAAATGGTGTGCTGGGCGATGGCCTGTTAAAAGGCATGCTGATGGACAGCTGGGAGTGCGAAACCCAAACCTGGACACAAAATATGGAACAGGAGTTTAACCGTGTGGAGGCCTACCCGCTGCGCAAATGGATCCCTGCTTTGTTTGGCTATGTGCTGAAAGACCAGGAAACCACATTCAAATTCCTGCGCGATTGGCGTTCGACCTTGAACGACTTGTATACCAATAAGTTTTATGGGCGGATGGCGCAGCTGGCCAAGCAAAATAACCTGGCTGTATCGTACGAAACTGCCGCCGGGGATGTTTTTCCGGCTGATATTTTAGAGTATTACAAGTTTGCCGATGTACCCATGTGCGAATTCTGGCAGCCTTTTACCAATGGCTACGTAGGCTCGTTCAATTTTAAACCTATTAAACCGGCCGCCTCCGCCGCACATATTTACGGCAAACCCAGGTTGGGTGCCGAAGCTTTTACCTCTTTCGCACTCACCTGGGATGAGCACTGGCAGGATTTAAAGGAAGTGGCCAACGTGAACATTGTTGAAGGCGTAACACACCTGGTATACCATACCTACACACATAATCCCAAAGCCGATTCGCTGAAACCCGGTACCTCATTTGGGTCGGGCATAGGTACCCCGTTCCTGAGGCAGCAAACCTGGTGGAACGATATGCCACAGTTGAACGGATATTTTGCGCGTATTAGTTATTTACAGGAGCGTGGCAGGCCTGTGTCAGATGTGCTTTGGTATCTGGGCGACGAGATAGATCATAAACCCGATCAAAACGCGCCCTTTCCCGAGGGTTTTAAATATGATTATTGTAACCCCGATGTTTTGCTGAACAGGCTTACTGTGGCAAACGGCATGCTGGTAACGCCCGAAGGGATAAGCTACAGGGTGTTATGGTTGCCATCAACCATCCATATGCTGCCACAAACATTAGAAAAACTGGAGGCATTGATCCGTGCCGGGGCAACAATTATTGGCGATGCCCCACAATACCTGGCAACACTAAGCGGCGGCCAAAAATCGCAAGTCCGTTTTAATACAGCCGTGACAAACATTTGGGGCAACGGGCGAACAACAGGCATACGCAAGCTTGGTAAAGGTACTTTAATATCAGGAACTTCGCTGGCCGATGCCTTACAGCAAATGCAATTAACGCCGGATGTTACCGGCGGGGAAGCCATCTGGACACACCGCAAGACAGAAGGTGCCGACTGGTATTTCATATGCGCGCCAAAAGGAAAAGCATTTAAGGGCACGCTTGTTTTCCGCAATACAGGTGCTGCCGAAATGTGGGATCCCCTTAACGGCACAGCCAGGGCCATAGCTGCCGAACAAAAACAAGGCCGTACATCTATAGCTTTTGATTTGCCGCAGGCGGGCTCATGTTTTGTAGTTTTTAATCATACCCAGCAACAAAACGGCGCAAATAAACCCATCCAATCAAAAGTAATTGCCACCACCAGCCTCACTGCTCCATGGGAACTATCTTTCCCGGAAGGCTGGGGCGCGCCGCAATCAACCTGGATCAATGAATTAAAAGCCTGGAAAGATCTGGACCTATCGCCCGAGGCAAAAGCATTTTCGGGTACTGCCGCGTATACCACCACGTTTATCATTGATAAAATTGAACCCGGTGCGCATTTTTTGGTTAACCTCGGCTCGGTAAATATGATTGCCAAAATTACCCTGAACGGGAAGTTTATCGGTACTGTATGGTGCAACCCTTACCAGGTGGATTTAACCAATTCTATTGTTACCGGTAAAAACACGCTTAAAGTGGAAGTAACCAGTACGTGGTTCAACAGGTTGGCCTATGATGCCGGGCTACCGGAAGATAAAAGGAAAACCTGGACGATAAGCGGGCCGGAAAAAGGTTCGCCGTTGAGGGAAAGCGGGTTGATTGGCCCGGTAATGTTGGTGGTGGAGAAGGGGTTGTAGATCTAAATGTGTACACTTCTTTTCAATTGAAGAAAATGTCATTTCGATAGAGCAGGGGAGGGCAAAGAGCGGGGCGCGAAAGAGAAATCCTATACGATTTGCATCCCACCACGCAAGTTTGAAAGCCTGATGTCGAAGATTTCTCCTCACCCCACCGCTTAAATCCACCTCTGATTCGTTCGAAATGACAACTTTTTTGATGATGATGAGTTCCAAAAGGATGTACGCCCCGGGTGGGTAGTGGGTGCAATTTTAAACTCCTCAGCTTATCCTTACTTGGCTCAAGTCGGGTTACCGTAAGTAACATTATGGTAACTTCTTATATTATATTTGTACAAATGATGATACAATGCCCGAAGTGATTATAAAATATAAAACAGAAAAAGCTTTAAAGGCCTTACAGGACCTGGCAAAACTATTTGACATGAGTATTAAAACGTCGTCAACCGGTTCTGCGATTAAGGAAAAATCAAAATCCAAAGATTTGCCAATAACTTTTGCTGAAAACCCTGATGTTACCGCTTTGGCAGGTATTTGGGAAGGAAAGGATATCACATTAGAACAATTACGTAAAGATGCCTTGGGGGATAGAATTTGAGTCTTGCGAAACCAATATTTTTATTTCACTGTTTAGAAATCTAAGTCACATATTTTCAATAAATTAAACCTCGTCGTTGATATTTTTTGCATAACAACTTGCCATTAAATAGTTGTACGACTGTCTTCTTTTATTAACGTTGCCAATTTGTGCTATATTATTATTTTGACTTACCTTCTTTAGAATATTTAAGTCGTTAGTAGCAGAAAGATAGTCTTCTCTATACTTTGACTTTTCCATTGCAAGACTCATTTCTTTAGTCCAACATTTAATTTCTTTGAGAGTTTTGTTTTCAAAGGTTGATAGAATGCTTCTTTTTCCATTTGTTAAACTTTGCAATATAGTACTTATGAAGTAGCAACATTGGTTTGGATAATCGGTAATTTGTTCTTCTGCAAATCTAATAACCACCCAATTATTGGTCGTAAAAAAATAATTGCGGTATCCGTCGATATGGCTTTTACTTTCTTCTTCATAATAATGTATAGGCTCTCTAGTTTGATAAGTATAAGGCTCGTCAATTTCGATATCAATATATAAGTTGTTTTTTTGATCGAATATTATAAAATCTGGAATCATCAAATTTTTATTATATTGTTTGATAGTCAAATTAGTTTTGATTTGAAGGTCGTTAAAATACTTTACCAAATAATCATGAAAGAAATCCTCTGTAATGCCTTTATTTGTTAAACAAACGATCTCCGGCCTGGTAGCCTTTAGGAATATATCTTTAACTAATTTATTTTTATAGTCGCTTTTCCATTTAGGATTTTTAAGGTTTTCAATAAATTCTTTACGGATTTTCATTTTGGAATAATACACCGCTATAGCCTCTAAATATTGATCGTCAATTTTTTTGAAGCTTTTTTGAGCTGATTTTAAGTTCGCTTTTTCAATAGAAAGAAATATGGAGGAAAATAGCACCAAAAATGATGAAATGATCGACACTATTGCTGAATCTGAGATTGCTCCAATTATAAAAATTGCGATACTAAACCATATGTAAGGCACACCAGTAACTTTGGGTAGGGTGTGATCAGGTTTAAGAGGTTGTGACGCGATATCGGGAAGTTCAAAATCTTCACTAAGAATCCTATGAAGAGCAGCCGGATAACATACGTACGGATAATTCATAAAGCTGAAATTTTAAAAATAACTCTACGATACCTTTTTGTTTATACTATCAAAAATTATGTTTACAAATCAGTTGCCACATCTTTCATACGTTAAATATACTTTTAATTGGGTATAAATTGAATTTGTTTACAAGAAGAAAGAATTTAAATTCCAAATATTTTAATATTATATATTCGACCGACATTTTTTTTCTTTCCATTTTTACCCCTTCCCATTCCTCGCCGTCGATCCCCTAATAATCAATTCAGGTTTTATGCTGATGATTTTTGGTTTGGATGTGGTATCGGTATTGCCTTTTTCCTGGAAGTACAGGTTGGCAACCGTATTGCCCATATAAATACTAAACTGATCTATCGTGGTTATGGATGGGCTGGTAATTTCCGAGAATCCTTCGTTGGCGTAGCCGCAAACGCCTAAAGCTGATGGCACTTTAATTTTCATCGCGTTAGCAACCTCCAAAACACCCAGGGCCGAGAAATCGGAGGTAGAGGCAAATATGGCATCGGGAGGCTGGGGGAGGCTTAATAGTTTGCGGGTACCTTCGGCGCCCAGTTCTTTTGTCCAGGCGTTTTCAACTATCAGTTCGTTAATTACTTCTATGTTATAAGCATTTAAAGCCCGCAGGTAGCCGGTTTTACGCTGTTTAAAAATGCTGAGGTTTTGTGGGCCTTCCAGCAGGGCTATGCGTTTGTAGCCGCTTTCTATCAGGTGCGATACGGCCTCGTACGATGCCTGTTCGTTATCGTTTATTACTTTCAGGGTTTCCAGTTCCTCGGCCACACGGTCAAACTGGATGAGCTGGATGCCGTGGTCAATCACGTTTTGCAGGTGCTGGTAGTCGCTGCCATCGGCCGATACCGATATTACAATACAATCCACATCCTGGTTTATCAGGGTATTTACACACTGTATCTCTTTATCATGCGATTCGCCCGATTGGCAGATGATCAGGTTGTAGCCTTTTTGATAGGWAGCTWCCTCGATACCTGCAATAACGTTGGCAAAAAAGTTTTGGTTAATGCGCGGCACCACAATGCCAATAGTTTTGGAGTGCCCCTTGCGCAGGTTTGATGCCAGGACGTTACGCTTGTAGTTAAGTTCATCGGCTGTTTTCATGATCAGCTCCTTGGTTTTTTCGTTTACCTGGTTGCTGTTATTCAGTGCGCGAGACACCGACGAAGCGGTTATGCCCAGTTTTTCGGCGATGTCATAAATGGTGGTGCGTTTTCCCTTTTTCATTATAAAGTGCAAGTTGGAAAAAATATTTTACGCAATCGATTGTAATTTTAAATATTTATTTAATTTCGTGAAGTTAAATGCCAAAAAATAAACCCGTTTTTACTATTCATGCTAAAACCCAAAACAAATCCATGTTATTATTAGGGATTGATATAGGTACTTCTTCAGTTAAAGTTAGTGTTGTTAACGCTGATACGCAACAAATTATAACGTCAGCACAGTTTCCGGACGAGGAATCGCCGATAAAAGCCGTACACCCGGGATGGGCCGAGCAATCGCCGCTCATGTGGTGGGACCAGGCGCAACAGGCACTGGCGCGCTGCCACGCCAAAGGTGGTTACAACTCACAGGATATTGCCGCCATAGGTATAGCTTACCAGATGCACGGCCTGGTTTTGGTTGATAAAAACCAGAATGTTTTACGCGATAGCATTATCTGGTGCGATAGCCGCGCCGTTGCTATTGGCGATAAAGCCTTTGCCGCCATAGGTGAAGAAAAATGCTTATCGCACCTGCTAAACTCGCCGGGCAACTTTACCGCATCCAAACTGGCCTGGGTAAAAGAGAATGAGCCGGAGATTTATGCTAAAATAGACAAGATCATGCTGCCCGGCGATTACATCGCCATGAAGCTAACCGGCGAGATCACCACCTCGGTATCGGCTTTATCCGAAGGGGTATTCTTCGATTTTAAAACCAACGGCATCTCTAAAGATGTTATCAATTACTTTGGTTTTGATGAAAGCTTGTTCCCGGTTATCAACCCGGTTTTTTCATCTCACGGAGCCTTAAAAAGCGATGTAGCCGAAAAACTTGGCCTTAAAGCCGGCATCCCGGTAACCTATAAATCAGGCGATCAGCCAAATAATGCTTTATCATTAAATGTATTAAACCCGGGCGAGGTAGCTGCTACGGCAGGCACATCCGGCGTAATATACGGCGTAAGCGATCAACTGGCTTATGACCAGCAATCGCGCATCAACACCTTTGCACACGTAAACTACGCCGAAGAGGAGAGACGTTTAGGCGTATTGCTTTGCATAAACGGAACGGGAAGCTTATACCGCTGGGCCAAATACAATTTTGGCGCAGGCTTAGGTTACAATCAACTTAACCAGGAAGCAAAAAAAGCGCCCCTGGGCAGCGATGGCCTGCGCGTACTGCCATTTGGCAACGGTGCCGAGCGCATGCTGAACAATAAACAGGTAGGCGCCCATTTCCAAAATATCGACCTGAACCTGCATACCCAGGCGCATATTTTCCGCGCAGTACAGGAGGGCATTGCCTGCGCGTTCCGTTATGGTTTTGATATCATGCGCAGCAACGGCATGAACCCAACAGTTATCCGTGCCGGCAAAAGCAACTTGTTTTTAAGCGAGCTATTTACCGAAACTTTCGTGAATGCCACTGGTGTTCCCGTTGAACTATACAATAACGACGGCAGCGTAGGCGCGGCCTTAGGCGCAGGGATAGGTGCAGGCATCTTCAAATCGCCGTCAGAAGCATTCAGCAACACCAAAGCCATCCAATTAATAGAGCCGGATCTTTCCGTTGATTTTGAACCTATTTATAATGAGTGGAAAGAGCTACTTGAGATTAGGTTAAAGGCGAAAGGTTAAAGGACAAAGGCAAAAGGACAAAGGGTTAAAAGCGAAAGGTCGGAGCCGACCGGTTAAAACAGAAGAAATTCAATAATTCAATAACTCAGTAATTCAATAATTAAACAATCAGTAATTCACTAATTAAACAATATGAAAATCATCACAGGCGAAAAGGAATTTTTCAAAGGAATAGGGCAGATAGCTTACGAAGGGCAGGAATCAGATAACCCGCTGGCGTTTCGCTGGTATGATGCTAACAGGGTAGTGGCCGGTAAAACCATGGCCGAGCATTTGCGTTTTGCCTGCGCTTACTGGCATTCATTTAATGGTAACGGCGCCGATCCGTTTGGCGGACCAACCCACATTTTTGCTTGGGACGAAAAAGCCGACGCTGTAGAACGCGCTAAAGACAAAATGGATGCAGCATTTGAGTTTATCACMAAAATGAATATCCCTTACTACTGTTTCCATGATGTAGACGTGGTAGATTACACCAACGATGTAAACGAAAACGACCGCCGCATCCAGGCTTTGGTTGAATATGCCAAACAAAAACAAGCCGAAAGCGGTGTTAAATTGCTTTGGGGAACATCAAACCTGTTTAGCCACCGCAGGTATATGAACGGTGCCGCTACCAATCCCGATTTTCATGTATTAGCCCACGCTGGCGCACAAGTTAAAGCGGCAATTGATGCGACTATCGCTTTAGGCGGCGAAAACTATGTTTTCTGGGGTGGTCGTGAAGGTTACATGAGCCTGCTTAATACCGATATGAAACGCGAGCAGGAACATTTTGCTAAATTTTTACATACCGCTAAAGATTACGCGCGCAAACAAGGTTTTAAAGGAAACTTCTTTATCGAACCAAAACCTTGCGAGCCTACCAAGCACCAGTATGACTATGATGCGGCTACCGTTTTCGGCTTTTTGCAGAAATACGATTTGCTGAATGACTTTAAATTGAACCTGGAAGTTAACCACGCTACATTGGCCGGCCACACTTTCCAGCACGAATTACAGGTAGCTGCCGATTCGGGTTTATTAGGTTCGATAGATGCCAACCGTGGCGATACCCAAAACGGATGGGATACCGATCAGTTCCCGAACGACATTAACGAGATCACCGAATCGATGATGATTATCCTGGAGGCAGGTGGTTTACAAGGTGGTGGTATTAACTTTGATGCCAAAATTCGCCGTAACTCAACCGATCAGGCCGACTTATTCTACGCCCATATTGGTGGCATGGATATCTTCGCCCGCGCCCTGGTAATAGCTGATAATATTTTGCAAAAATCGGAGTATAAAAAGATCCGTACCGACAGATATGCCTCATTTGATGCAGGTTCGGGAAAAGATTTTGAGGATGGTAAGTTATCGTTAGAAGATTTGCGTAACTATGCAATAACCAATGGTGAGCCAAAAACATTAAGCGGCCGACAAGAATATTTAGAAAATTTGATAAATCGCTATATATAGCTTATAATTGTCAATCTAACATTATTAAAACCAACTTAACCAAACAATGAACCTGAAAACCCTCTCGTACGGCGATTATGCTGTATTTTTTATCTACTTTGTTATAGTATCCAGCTATGGCTATTGGGTATACAAGCGTAAGCATAATGCCGACGCGACCTCGAAAGACTATTTTTTGGCCGAAGGGTCGCTTACCTGGTGGGCAATCGGTGCTTCATTAATCGCCTCCAATATCTCTGCCGAGCAGTTTATCGGCACCAGCGGATCGGCGTTTAAGATGGGTTTGGCTATATCAACCTACGAGTGGATGGCAGCAATTACGCTGATCATTGTGGCGGTGTTTTTTATACCGGTGTATCTTAAAAATAAGATCTTCACCATGCCGCAGTTTTTGCATCAGCGCTATAATGGCACGGTGGCCATGATCATGGCTATCTTCTGGCTGTTGCTGTACATTGTGGTTAACTTAATGTCAATCCTCTACCTGGGCGCATTGGCTATCAGCGGTATCTCTGGCTTAGATATTCACTTGTGTATCTGGCTGCTGGCTATATTCTCGGTAGTTATTACACTGGGAGGTATGAAGGTTATTGGTTATACCGATGTTATCCAGGTTGCTGTGCTTATTTTAGGAGGATTAATGGCCTCATACCTTGCATTAACGCTTCTAAGCGAAAAAGAAGGTACAACAGGTTTATTAAATGGTTTCAAAATTCTGCATACCGAAGCTACAGATCACTTCCACATGATATTTAAGAAAGATAATCCAAACTATATGGATCTGCCGGGTTTATCGGTGCTGATAGGCGGTATGTGGATTACTAACCTTAACTATTGGGGTTGTAACCAGTACATTACGCAAAGGGCGTTGGGTGCAAACCTTAAAACCGCGCGTGGCGGTATCCTGTTTGCGGCTTTCCTTAAGTTGCTGATGCCGGTTATTGTAGTATTGCCAGGTATAGCTGCTTATCTGTTGTATCAAAAAGGCATGTTCCACCAGGAAATGATGAGCTCATCGGGCGTTATGGATCCTAATAAGGCTTACCCTTCACTGTTAAATTTATTGCCAACCGGGCTAAAAGGTCTTTCATTTGCCGCTTTAACAGCCGCTATTGTAGCTTCGTTAGCCGGTAAAGCAAATAGTATTGCTACCATCTTTACTTTAGATATCTACAAAAAAGCTATTAACCCTGGTGCAACCGACAAAAAACTGGTAAGCTTAGGAAAATGGAGTGTTGTTGTGGCCATGGTATTGGGTATTCTTTTGTCCGAGCTTATTGGTAAAGCATTAATGGGCGAAGGTAAACAAGGCTTCCAGTACATACAGGAATATACAGGCTTTGTATCGCCGGGAATTTTTGCCATGTTTATCCTTGGCTTCTTCTGGAAAAAGGCTACTTCAAACGCGGCCCTGTTTGCAACCATCGGTGGTTTCATTCTGTCGTGTTTCTTTAAATTGTTACCTCGTTTTGCCGACCTGAGCTTCCTGTCGCCGTACGGTTTCTCGAAACTGGCTTTACAGGACGATAAAGTGACCCAACTGTATGAAATCCCTTTCCTTGATCGTATGGGTTTTGTATTCATCGTTTGCGTTATTGGTATGTATATCATTTCAAAAATTGACCAGGCAAGAGGTATCACTACTAACGGACTGGAAATTGATGCATCTATGTTTAAAACTTCAAGAGGCTTCCTGGCAGGTGCAGTAATTATTACCGGCATCGTGGTTGCGCTTTACTCTGTTTTCTGGTAGTGGCCAATTTTGTTGAAATATTTAACGAGCGGCGGGTTTTACCTGCCGCTCTTTTTTTTAACCGGTTTCTGAAAATAAAGTTAAAGCTGAAAATCAGAACCCTCTCCTTTGGAGAGGGCAGGGTGAGGCTCCGCAATCGTTATCGTAGATTGTTGCAAATATCGTTTCCATCCTAAACTAATGATGTGTAATTTGCCCGTTCAAACTACAATACCATTAACCTATAGTGAATAATTTAGAAGAAACATTCCGGTGGTTTGGCCCTGCCGATCCGGTTACACTAACAGCAATTTCGCAATCCGGAGCTACCGGCGTTGTTACAGCACTTTACCACATCCCAGTTGGCGAGGTTTGGAGTTTGGATGAAATCATCCAGCGTAAAAATATAATTGAGGCAGCTGGTTTACGGTGGTCGGTTGTAGAGAGCGTAAACATTCATGAAAGTATAAAAACCGCCGGTGCCGATAGGGATACATATATCCAAAACTATGTGGCTACGCTTCAAAACCTGGCGCAGGCAGGCATCAATATTGTTTGTTACAACTTTATGCCCGTGCTTGATTGGACGCGTACCGACCTGGATTACCTGCTGGCCAACAAAGCAACTGCTTTAAGGTATGATGCTAAAGCTTTAGCCGCTTTTGATTTGTATATCCTGGAGCGCCTTGGTGCCCGCGATGATTACAGCGCTGCCCAACAGCAGGTTGCCAAACAATACCTGGACAATATTGCTGCCGAAGAACGCACGCAGCTGATCAATAACCTGATGGCTGGGTTACCAGGCACCAACAAAACACTAACCATTCCCGAATTTAAGGAGCACCTGAAGCGCTACGCGGATGTTGACGCCGCGGGTTTAAAGGAAAACCTTGCATACTTTTTAAGGGGCATTATACCGGCGGCCGAAAAAGCAGGCGTTAAAATGTGCATCCACCCGGACGATCCTCCCTTCCCGATACTGGGTTTACCAAGAGTGGTATCTACCGAGCAGGATTTGGCCGATCTGGTTAACTATTACCCTTCGCCCAGCAATGGCATCACTTTTTGTACTGGGTCATTAGGGGCAAGGGCCGATAATGATTTGCCGGGAATTGTTGAACGTTTAGGCGAACATATCCACTTCCTGCACCTGCGCAATGTGCAGCGCGAGGCTGATGGCAGCTTTTACGAGGCCGAGCATTTGGGCGGCAGTACCGATATGTATGCCGTGATGAAAAATATTGTATTGGAGCAACAAAAACGTGTGGCCGATGGTCGTGATGATATTGCCATACCCATGCGCCCCGATCATGGACATAAACTGTTGGACGATTTTAACCACAAAACTTACCACGGCTACTCGGCTATAGGCAGGCTGAAAGGGCTTGCCGAGTTACGGGGGCTTGAAATGGGCGTTAAACGCTCTTTATTGGATAAAGCATAACCTACTATTGATGAAAAACTTTTTAGATAAAGACTTTTTATTAACTACCCAAACCGCGCGGCACCTGTACCATGAATATGCCGCGGATTTGCCTATTATTGATTACCATAGCCATTTGCCGCCCGACCAGATTGCCGGCGATATCAACTTTGAAAACATAACCCAGGTATGGCTCAACGGCGACCACTATAAATGGCGGGCCATGCGTGCCAACGGCGTTGATGAGGATTACATTACCGGGACGAAAACCGACCTGGAAAAATTTGAACAATGGGCGGCTACCGTACCCTATACACTGCGCAACCCCCTTTACCACTGGACACACCTTGAACTGCAACGATATTTTGATATTCACGACCTGCTGTCGCCGGTTACGGCCCGGCAGATTTATGACGAGTGCAGCAAAAAACTCCAATCGCCGGCGTATAGTATCCGCAATATCATCAAAAGCAAAAATGTTGAGGTAATTTGCACTACCGACGATCCGCTTGACAATCTGGCTTATCATCAAAAAATAAAAGCCGATGGTTACGAAGTACGGGTGTTGCCAACTTTCCGGCCGGACAAGGCAATGAATGCCGATGATTTGGTAGGATTAAACCTGTACATTGATAAACTGCAGGCAGTAGCAGGCACCGCTATCAATACCATTGATGCTTATTTATGGGCTTTAAAAGGCCGCCACGATTATTTTGCGGCAAACGGAGGCCGTTTATCCGACCATGGTTTGGAGCAGGTATATGCGGAAGATTATACCGATGCCGAGATAGCTGATATATTTATCAAGATAAGGAACAACCAGTCTTTGGATGCAACCGAAGCCCTGCAATTTAAATCGGCCATGCTGCATAATTTTGCCTTGTGGAACCACGAAAAAGGCTGGGTAATGCAGTTGCACCTGGGTGCCTTGCGCAATAACAACGCCCGCGGATTAAGCGAGCTTGGGCCTGATACCGGCTGGGATTCAATAGGTGATTTTTCGCAGGGCAGGGCTTTGTCTAAATTCCTGAACCGCTTGGATACAACCAATCAGCTTAGTAAAACTATCCTGTATAACTTAAACCCTGCCGATAACGAATTGATGGCATCCATGACGGGTAATTTTAACGATGGTTCGGTAGCCGGTAAAATCCAGTTTGGCTCGGCCTGGTGGTTTTTGGATCAAAAGGACGGCATGACCAAACAGATGAATGCGCTATCCAACATAGGCTTGCTCAGCAGGCTGGTAGGGATGCTTACCGATTCGCGCAGCTTCTTATCTTTCCCAAGGCACGAGTATTTCCGCAGGCTGGTTTGTAACCTGTTTGGCGATGATATCGAAAACGGCGAGTTGCCAAACGATATCGCATGGACGGGTAAAATAGTGCAGGATATTTGTTATTATAACGCGAAGAATTACTTTAATTTCGATCAGAGCAAATGAGTGCACCATTTGAGATAACAGCACCAAAAGGCCGCATCCTTTCATTCGGAGAACTGCTTTTGCGGATATGCCCCGATGCAGGTGGTCAATGGCTGAACGATAACCAGCTGCCATTTTTTATAGGCGGTGCCGAACTGAATGTAGCGGGCGCACTGGCGCTTTGGCAATTACCATCGGCATATTTTACGGCCCTGCCGGATAACGCCCTGTCGGCCCAGATAATTGATCACCTGGAGGCAAAAAAGGTTGATACTTCGCCCATACTTAAGCAGGGCGATAGGATAGGGTTGTATTATTTAACCCAGGGTAAGGATGTTAAAAACAACGCCCTTATTTATGACCGTGCCGGCTCGGCATTTGCCACGTTAAAACCCCGACACGTTAACTGGAACGAGGTTTTGGATGGCGTAAGCTGGTTCCATTTCAGCGCCATATGCCCGGCCATAAGCCAGGATGTGGCCGATGTTTGCCTGGAAGTGCTGGAAGCTGCTTCGGCAAAAGGAATCACCATTTCTGTTGATTTAAATTACCGTTCAAGATTGTGGAAATACGGCAAACAACCGGTTGATATAATGCCACAGCTTGTAAAATATGCCGATTTGGTAATGGGTAATGTTTGGGCCGCCGAGTTGATGCTCGACATCCCGGTAGCGCCGGATATCCATGAATCGGGACAAAAAAGCATTTACCTGAAAGAGGCACTAAAAACATCGGAAACCATCATGGCTCAATACCCCAAATGCAAGGCTGTTGCCAATACTTTCAGGTTTGATGCCGGCGAGGGTATTAACTACTATACGGCCTTATATACCGGCGATAAACTATACAACTCCAGCCAGTATGAAACCGACAAAGTGGTTGACAAAGTTGGCAGTGGCGATTGCTTTATGGCCGGGCTTATTTATGGTTTTTACAATAACGTTGGGCCGCAACAAACATTACAGTTTGCAACGGCCGCCGCATACACCAAACTGTTTATTGAGGGCGATGCCACCACTAAAACGGTTGAAGAAATTATTAATGTGATCTCAATTTCGAAATGACGGATAGTTTTGAATCTTAAGTTCTAAGTCAAAAGTGACAAATTAGATTTTGGACTTAAGACTCTCGACTTAGAACTCAAGACTCAGAACTCAATACTTAACAAAATTATGAGCAAAAAAGATATAGTACTGGATGCGATATTAACACAGGGCACCTTGCCGCTGTTTTTTTATCCCGATGCTGACGTTAGCCTTGAAATTACCCGCACATTGTATAAAGCAGGGGTGAGGGTATTTGAATATACCAACCGTGGCGCAGCTGCGCTGGCTAATTTTAAAGTGTTAAAACAGGCGCAACAAACTGAAATGCCCGATTTGCACCTGGGTATCGGCACCATTAAAAGTCTTAACGAAGCAACAGCTTTTATTGAAGCCGGGGCCGATTTTATTGTATCGCCAATTGTGAATCCAGAAGTGGGCGAATTTACCGCGAAACAGGAGTTACTATGGATTCCGGGATGTATGACGCCTACCGAAATTTATACAGCGCAGCAGCACGGTGCGGCGTTAATAAAAATTTTCCCCGCCAATATTTTAGGGCCGGAGTTTGTATCGTCAATCCGCGATTTGTTTGCCGGGCAGTTGTTTATACCAACGGGCGGCGTCGACTTGAATATCAACAGCATTAGCGGCTGGTTTAGGGCCGGCGTTTGCGCGGTGGGTATGGGCAGCAAATTGATCAGCAAAAATGTGTTGGAAAATAAACTGTACGACCAATTATACAGTGATACCATAACACTGCTTGACATGGTTAAAGCTGCCCGGTAACTTTTGTGCTGAAAGCCGAAGGCATAGTGATTAAAGCCTGATTTTAGCGCGAATTGCCCCTCGTTTGCGCCTATAAACCAATAAAATATAAACCAATTATATAATGAAAGAAGCAAAAGTTGGAAATTACAGATGGGTGATATGTTCGCTTGTTTTTTTTGCAACCACCATTAATTACCTTGACAGGGCTGTAATTAGCCTGTTAAAGTCGCCGCTAACAGATGAATTCAAATGGAACGATGGGGATTATGCCAATATTGAAATTGCATTTAAAATAGCATATTCTTTAGGTTTATTGGCTGCGGGTGGCATTATCGACAAAGTAGGTACCAAGCTGGGCTATTTTTTGTCGACTTTTTTTTGGAGCATAGCCGCAGTGTGCCACGCTTTTGTTACCAGTACATTTGGTTTTGGCGTTGTTCGTTCGGCGTTAGGGATAAGCGAGGCCGGTAACTTCCCGGCTGCCATCAAAACCGTAGCCGAGTGGTTCCCTAAGAAAGAAAGGGCTTTTGCAACCGGCATCTTCAATTCCGGATCAAACATCGGGGCCATTGTTGCTCCTTTAACGGTGCCATTTATAGCCGTTATGTGGGGCTGGCGTTGGGCATTTGTAATTACAGGTTCAATAGGTTTTATCTGGCTGCTACTTTGGTACCTTTTTTACCAAACCCCTGCTAAACATAAATATGTAACACAAGCAGAACTTGATTATATCAACAGCGACGAGGAAACAGCAACGCCGGACGAAAAATTAATTGAGGGCGAAAAAATATCATGGGGCAAACTGCTCACCTTTAAACAAACCTGGGCATTTGTTATCGGCAAGTTTTTAACTGACCCTATCTGGTGGTTTTACCTGTTTTGGCTGCCAGATTTTTTGCAAAGCCAGTATGGTTTAAAAGGTACAGATGTAGCATTCCCCGTGGCGGCTGTTTATACCATGTCGACAGTTGGAAGTGTTTTTGGCGGTTGGTTGCCAATGCGGCTGATCAGGAATAACTGGGCGGTTTTTAAGGCCCGGAAAACATCTATGTTTATTTACGCTTTGTTTGTGATCCCTATTGTTTTTGCACAGGTTTTGGGCGGCATCAACATGTGGCTTGCTGTATTGGTTATAGGTATTGCCGCATCGGCACACCAGGCCTGGAGCGCCAATATATTTACAACAGTATCGGATATGTTCCCTAAAAAATCTATAGGATCAGTTACCGGCATTGGAGGCATGTTTGGGTCGATAGGTGGTGTGTTTTTGTCAATGGCGGTACAAAAAAATCTGTTTGTACATTACCGCGCTATTCATAAAATAGAAATTGCTTATTACATCATGTTTTTTGTTTGCGGCAGCGCCTACATACTGGCATGGTTAATTATGCATGCGCTTGTTCCTAAAATGAAGCCTATAAAACTTTAACCTTATATAATAACTGCAAACGCATCCAATTGGGTTAACATAACTTAACACATTTCAGATAAATGATTTATAAGTAATTGATAATCAATATTTTATATTTAATCATGGTTAACATTGAATTGATTGCGCAATTTAGGTAAATCCCAAAATTTGTGCCTGATCCTGTTTAATAATCCAGGTCCCTTCCGTACCTGGATTATTAAACAGGATCAGGCAATAAAAACAAGGTATCGTTTGTTGCTTATATCTTCCTGATGCTATCGCTGTTAACGATTAGATGCGTTTGCACTGCTTATATAATCAAGCACCGGTGTTTGCAGCCGGTGCTCGATTATATGATTTTGTTTAAGTTTTTTAAAGCCGGCTATTTTTTTGGATGAAGTGACTAAGTCGGGTTAATTGCCAATAATTACTTTCTGCTTTTAACTATATATGAATTCAGCCCACCTGCTCTGCAAGTTCGTCAATCCAACTTGACAGGTATGGCTCAGTGCCGGTTAACCTGATCCATTCTCCATCGGCTTCCTGCGCTATCACCAGGTACAGTGTGCCATCAACCGACTTAAATTCATATGCTTTTGTAAAATTACCGTAAGCGATGGGTTGTAATGTACCATCAATTGTACTGTCGGTGCCGGTTAATGTGGCTTCAATTTGCTGTTCCATAATTTATAATTTTAATACTAACACATGTTACTGCTTTGTGTTTGCAGTATATGGGTTAGTATCAGGGTAAATCTTCAATCCCAAAAACATTATCTTTAACGCGTGAAAAACTTACAACCCGACCCCAAAGTATTGATTGATATTGTACAAACACAAATGCCTTATGGTAAGTACAAAGGCACAATAATTGCCGATATACCAATTAGTTACCTGGAGTGGATGAGCGGTAAAGGTTTTACAAAAGATAAGCTTGGGATGATGTTATCTACCGTTTTCGAGATCAAGACCAATGGATTAGGCGAGATTTTGTTTATGGTGCGCAAGTCATTGAATAAAGGCCAGGGCATTAGCCCGAAACTAAAATAGCTTAACGTGACCAATTGATGACCATCCGCTTGTAAGGTATCCTGCGTATATCCGACTAAGAGTAAAAACATAAATAATTATGAAAAAGTTGATGTTATATATTGCCGGCGTATTTTTATTTATAGGCTGCGCAAACGGACAACCTAACCAGGATGGAATGGCCCAGTTGCCAAAACCCAAAACAGGCGAAGCCCTGGCTACCTTTGGCGGCGGGTGTTTTTGGAGTATGAGCGAGGCCATGTCCGAGCTTAAAGGGGTAAACAAAGTTATTTCGGGATATGCCGGTGGAAATACCAAAAATCCGACCTATGAAGATGTTAGCACCCGCACCACCAATCATGCCGAAACAGTGCAGATTTATTATGATCCTAAGGTGATTAGCTACGCTACAATTGCCGAAGCTTTCTTTTTTGCCCACGACCCAACTACGTTAAACCGCCAGGGGCCTGATGAAGGTACAGATTACCGCTCGATAGCTTTTTACCGTACACCCGAAGAAAAAAATATCCTGCTGGCTACAATCAAAAAAGTAAATGAATCAAAGCATTATAATAATCCGATAGTTACACAGGTTGTTCCGTTTACCGTATTTTACGCCGCCGAAAATTATCACCAGGGCTATTACAAAACGCATTTAAGCCAACCCTATATTGCCTCGGTATCAACACCCAAAGTGCTGAAATTCAGGAAAGCGATGGTTGCAGAATTAAAGCCGGAGTTTGCGAAGTAACACCTTTTTAACAAAAGAAAATTGTCATTTCGATAGAGCTTGAGGGGGGAAGAGGGGGCGCGAAAGAGAAATCTTTAACGACTTGCATCGCAACCAGCCTATTGGAATACAGGGTGTCGAAGATTTCTCCTCACCCCCTGCTCTCAAGCCCCTTTCTGGTTCGCTCGAAATGACATTCGGTTTTATTAGTTCGTAAAATCTAAAAGTTGCGGATACACGGTAGACTACAGGGGAGGATCCAGGTGGGGCTTACAATTTATTAAACCACCCCTTTTTCCAAAATACATATACCTGTACAATGGCTATCAAAAACATAAAAACTATGGCATAAATATATCCATGATGCCAGTAAAGCTCGGGCATATTATCGGGGATAAGGTGGCCTTTATCGTCTTGCCGTGCAAAGTTCATCCCGTAAATACCGGCTATAAATGTCAGGGGGATGAAGATTACCGAAATAATAGTCAGCACCTTCATAATCTCGTTCATGCGGTTGCTCACCATAGATAAGTAAAGATCGATAATGCTGGAGGTTACCTCTTTGTAGTTTTCAATCAAATCCATAGCCTGGATGCAATGGTCATAGGCATCGCGTAAAAACAGCTTTACCTCGGGTGTTATCAGCGGACTGTCGGAGCGGATCATGTCGTTTATCTTATCACGCTCGGGCCAGCTTGCCCGGCGGATGATGATAAGCGTACGCTTAATTTGCTGCGAATTAAACATGATGCTTTTATCAGCATCGGTATAAACCTTATCTTCAATGGCATCCAGTTTATCGCCTATCTGCGCCAGCAAAATAAAATAGGTGTCAATTATAGTATCTGTAAGGGCATAACACATATACCCGGGCCCCGCCGTGCGGATAGCCCCTTTACCAGCCTTTAAGCGGGCTTTAACGGCCTCAAAGCACTCCACATGGTCCTCTTCGAAGCTGATGATCAGGTTATCCTTTATAATGGCCGAAAACTGGTGGTTCACCAGTTCGTCTTCGCTGTTAAAATGTACAATGCGGCTGGTACTAAAGGCATAATCTTCGTACTCATCAAACTTTGGGCGTTGATGAATATTGGCAATATCCTCTAAAACCAAGGGGTTGATATTCAGGTGCTCGCCAATTTGTTCAATCAGTCGGGCATCGCCAAGGCCATTAATTTTTATCCAGTGGGTATGGTTATCGCATTTTTTCAACTGCGCTAATATCACCTTAATGTCTTTGCCTTCGGAAGTTATCAGCTCATCCTTATTATAGCTAAACATGGCTATATGCGGCTTAAGTGCGCCATCGGGCACTCGTATCATTCCGGGGCTGTCGCCAACATTTCCTGCATTGCGGCGGGCATTGTACTTAACCCTTTTTATCACATTATTCATTTACAAATAATTTATGGCCTGTGGGCCCTGGTTAAACAGTAAATCGACAATGCTCAAATTTTGCAGGAAGCCTTGCCGGTCTTCAAAAACCTGAAAATACGGTTTTTGTTGTAACTCTGTTTCTTTTTTTGGGTGGATGGACGTACGAAAGTCTGGAATGGAAAGGTATTCGGCATGATATTCGGATGTGTACTGCGGTTCCGTTTTAATTTTGAGGAATTTTAGCAGCATTTGTAACAGCTCCTGGTTGTAATCAAATAAATAGGTTACCTGTTTTTGCTTATCATAAAACCGGGCAAAATCGGCCTCGTAATATTCAAAATAGGCCGAGCTACGGTAACACGCACCCAGGCTAAGCCAGTGCAGGCGCTGCCAGTCAAAATCGTAGCTTATTTTAACATCCTTAACTTTGGTATGTGTTTTTGAACCTTTTACCACCGGCACCACCAGTGTAAGGATACCCTCGGGCGAATAGATATTTGCCCGGTTACGATAAGTTTGTTTGGGGAAATGTTCTTCTCTTTCTATCAGTATATCAGGCTTGTACGTGTTTAATTGTACAAAGTATTCAACCGGCGGAAGATAAAACATAGGTAATACAGCACCTTTTTCAATCATATATTTTATGTTTGTGGTCAAAATTGGTTAAAATAATGGTAAAAAAAGGGTTTATAAGGTTAGGGATTTTATTTTTATACCTTACCTCGTTATTGCCCTTTTGGCTTTTATACATCATATCTGATGTTTTGTTCGTTATTATATACCACATTGTTCATTACCGCAGGGCAGTTGTACAGCAAAACCTGGCCAACGCCTTCCCCGAAAAAACAGAAAAGGAACGCCAGGATATCGAACGCAAATACTACCATTACCTGGCCGATTTGATTGTAGAAACGGTAAAAATGATTACCGTATCTGAAAAACAAATTCAAAAAAGGGTGGTAGCCACCAATGCCGGATTAGTGCACGAATATTTTGCAAAAGGCAAAAGCATCATAGCGGTAGCAGGCCATTATTGCAATTGGGAAATGGCTGCGTTGAACTTTAACTTTGTGACTAATAACAGGTTCATGATTGTTTACAAGCCCCTGAATAACGAAATTTTTAACGATTTTTTTATCCAGATCCGGTCGCGGTTTGGCGGGCAGCCCATTGCCATGAAACAAACCATGCGTAAAATGGTAGAGTACCGTAAAGAATTAACGGTGAGCGTATTGGTAGGCGATCAAACGCCGGGCGTAAACGAAGTAAACTATTTTACCAGTTTTTTAAACCAGCCCACAGCAGTTTTCCTGGGCATCGAAAAAATATCGAAAACAATTGATGCCGCTGTTGTTTTTTACGATATGAAACGCGTTAAACGCGGTTATTATACTTATACATTGGTTCCGCTGACAGAAAACCCGAAACAGACCGCAGAGCATGAGTTAACCGAAATGCATGTGCAATACCTGGAAGGAATGATCAGGAAGGAACCTCAATATTGGCTATGGAGTCACCGGAGGTGGAAGTTTAAGCCGGAGGACAAACATAAATGATCAGTGCACCAAAAGTTGCCGTAGTAATTTTAAACTGGAACGGTATCAAATACCTTAAACAATTTCTTCCTTCGGTAATGGCGTCAAGCTGGCCTGGGCTTGATGTTGTTTTGGGAGATAATGCCTCCACAGATGATTCGGTGGCGTTTGTGAAAGAAAACTATCCCACAATAAAGATCATCCAAAACGATGGAAATTATGGTTTTACCGGCGGCTATAACCGCGTGCTGGCCAAGGTTGATGCCGATTATTATATCCTGCTAAACTCCGATGTTGAGGTGGTACCCGGTTGGATTGAGCCGGTGATAAGCCTGATGGAAAGCGACGAAAAGATAGCCGCGGCGGCGCCCAAGCTATTAGCTTATGCCAATAAAGATACTTTTGAACACGCAGGCGCTGCAGGCGGGTTTATTGATGCGTACGGTTACCCGTTTTGCCGTGGCCGCATGTTTTATGAAGTTGAGAAAGACCATGGCCAATACCAGCAATCGGGCGAGATTTTTTGGGCCTCGGGTGCATCGCTGTTCATCAAAAAGAAATACTGGGACCTGGCAGGCGGTTTTGACGAATACTTTTTTGCCCACATGGAAGAGATTGACCTGTGCTGGCGACTAAAAAATATGGGCTATAAAGTGATGTATTGCGCCGAATCTACCGTTTACCATGTTGGCGGTGGTACACTTAATGCCGAAAATCCGTTTAAAACATACCTTAATTTCAGGAACAACCTTTTATTGCTAAAAAAGAACCTGCCTTTCTGGCGAGCATTCTGGGTTATCAATATCCGCTTTTTAATGGATTTGCTTGCCCTTATCCGGTTCATGATGGAAGGTAAACGTAAAGATGCCTGGGCCGTAAGCAGGGCACATCAGGCCTTTGTTTTAGGCTTATTTAAGGTGAAAGGTAAAAGGCAAAAGGCAAAAGGATTAAATAACTCACAACTCATAACTCATAACTCACAAGGCACTTTCCAGGGCAGCGTAGTGTGGCAGTTTTTTGTTAAAAAGAGACGAAAGTTTACTGATTTGCCACAACAGGATCTCGTTTGATTTCTGTCTTGATTCTTAACTCTTGATTCTTGACTCTTCTTCTACCCAACCAGGTTTTCTACCCCCAGCCTGTATGAGTCCATGCCAAAACCGGCAATAACGCCCTTACAGCTCGCGGCCAGCATGGAGTGATGCCTGAACTCTTCGCGTTTGTATACGTTGGATATGTGCACTTCGATAACCGGGGTATTGATAGCCGCGATAGCATCGGCAATGGCGATAGAGGTATGGGTGTAAGCACCCGCGTTTATCACAATGCCATCATAACTAAAGCCAATTTCATGAAGTTTATTTATAATTTCGCCTTCAACATTACTTTGGTAGTAGGCTATATCTACGGCCGGGTAACGTGCACGCAGTTGTTCAAGGTAACCTTCAAAGCTGGTATCGCCGTAAATGGATTTTTCGCGAACGCCGAGCAGGTTTAAATTGGGGCCGTTTATAATTTGTATCTTCATTGCTCCAAACTTAAGTATAAAAATGCGAATCAAGAATCAAGGAATCGAGACAAACACCCAAAAGCCTGATGTAAAAATGTCGCTTTACAAACTATTTTCTTCATCGAAGCTGCGCAGAAATACCCTAATATTGTTTTTTTCTTGATTCTTGACTCTAATATCTTGACTCTTTTCTTAAATACATTAAATTAAAATCAATTTGGATTGGCGTTCGGCAATAAAAGGTTTCCAGGCTTATTTGAAATTAGAGAAATCGCTGGCCGATAATTCTGTGGAGGCCTATAGCCGGGATATAGAAAAACTATACCAGTTTGCCGAAACCAAACCCTTTAAGCTGAAGCCGGAAACCATTACCTTAACCGATTTGCGGGAGTTTATTACCTGGGCGGCCGAGCTGGGTATGATCCCATCGTCCCAGGCGCGCATCCTATCGGGCATCAAGGCTTTTTACAAATACATGCTGATGGAGGATCTGATAAAAAGTGATCCATCGGAGTTATTGGAATCGCCCAAAATTCGGCGTAAGCTGCCCGATACACTCAGTTACCATGACATTAATAAACTGATAGCCGCCATCGATCTATCTAAACCCGAAGGCCCGCGCAACAAAGCGATATTAGAAACCTTGTACGGCAGCGGTCTGCGGGTTTCTGAATTAACCGAGCTAAAGCTATCAAACCTGTACCTGGATATTGAATTTATAAAAGTTACCGGCAAGGGTAATAAAGAGCGCCTGGTACCCATAGGTGCCGAAGCCATCAAAGCCATTAAAATTTATATCGAAAACCTGCGGGTGCACATTCCCACTAAAAAAGGCGAAGACGATATTGTATTTTTAAACAGGAGGGGGGCAAGGCTTAGCCGCCAGATGATATTTTTGATGATACAGGACCTGGCGCAAACTATCGGCCTTAAAAAAACAATCAGCCCGCACACCTTCCGCCACTCCTTTGCCACCCACCTGGTTGAAGGCGGCGCCGACCTGCGCGCCGTACAGGAAATGCTGGGCCACGAAAGCATCACCACAACCGAAATTTATACCCACCTGGATAGGGAGTATCTGAAAAGCACGATAAGCCAGTTTCACCCGAGGTCGTGAGTTGTGAGTTGTGAGTTGTGAGTTGTGAGTTGTGAGTTGTGAGTTGTGAGTTGTGAGTTGTGAGTTGTGAGTTGTGAGTTGTGAGTTGGATTATGTTAAATAGTCAAAACAATCTTCTTCAAAAGAACTTTTCCCAATGACCAATGACCAATGACCAATGACCAATGACCCTAAATAGTATAATGCGCAATCACATCCTCAGGTACCTTGGCGCTTCTTCCGGTAGCCATATCAATCATCACGTAGTCAAAATAGCCGTCGCAGCATACTTTGCCGGTGGCTTTGTTGCTTAGGCTGAATTTTACGCGGCAGCCTTTGTCGTCGATACTTTCGATGCCGGTTTTTACAATGAAGTAGTCGCCCATGGCGAGGGCACGTTTATAATCAACATGGGCAGTGCGTACTACCCAGCCAAAACCGCGCTCCATAAATTTTTCCATAGCCATGCCGTAGCAGCGTTCCATCTGATCGTACCGGGCGGCCAGTACATAATCAAAATATTTGCTGTTGTGTACGTGCTGAAACATGTCGATATCGTCCGGGCGCACACGAAACTCACTTTCGAAGGTAGAGTAGATTGGAGTATTCATGGAGGCAAATATAGTGATTGGGTTGGAGAGTGGTTGATTGGGTAAGGGGTTGATTAGGTGAGTGGTTGTATTTTAAGTTATAAAGAGGGGTGGGCTTAGTGCGATAAAAATATATTTGAGCGTTACAAAGTTGCGGCTGTTTTTCTATATTCGAAAAACTCTTATCTGCGATGAAAATACAATACAAATGGTGTTGGCTTGCCACCCTGTTTTTAAGCGTTAACTCCTTTGCACAGCAGCAACCGGTAAATATGCAATACGCTGTTTCGATGGAAAAGGCAGCCGATCATCTTTACCACGTTGAGCTTACCAATAAAACGCCAGGTAAAACACTCGATTTTAAAATATGTGCCTGGACTCCGGGTTATTACCAGCTTATTGATTTTGCCGCCGCGGTACAAAATTTTAAAGTAACCGATAGCAAAGGCGTAAATCTGAAGTGGCAAAAAGCCTCGGAAAATACCTGGCGCGTTTACCATAACAATCCTGGCGCTATAAAAATTTCATATGATGTTAAAGCCACGGTGCCCTTTGTAGGCAATATTTACCTTGATGAAACCCGGGGATACATTACTCCCGGCGGTTTGTTTATGTACCTGGATAATGAACTGCGGCATCCGGTTACCATAAAAATGACACCTTACAGCAAATGGAATGCGATGGTGGCCACGGGCTTAGATACCGTTGCAGGTAAATATCACCTGTACAAAGCCGATAATTTTGATGTACTGTATGATAGCCCTTTTTTAATGGGCGAACTTGAAGTACTGCCGCCGTTTACAGTTAAAAATAAACCACACAATTTTATTGGTTATAAGCTGCCGGACTTTGACAGGCAGGCATTTATGGACGATTTGAAAAAGATTGTGGTTACCGGCAGTAACATCATTGGCGAAATACCCTATACGCACTACACCTTTTTATCGATTGGTGCAGGCGGCGGTGGTATCGAACATCTAAACTCATCGTCGTTAAGTTTTAGCGGGGGCGAGGGCTTTAATTCGCCCGAGGCCAGGAAAAAGCTTTACAACTTTATAGCGCACGAGTATTTTCATCATTATAATGTTAAACGCATCAGGCCGGTTGAACTGGGGCCGTTTGATTATTCGAAAGCGAACCATACCAACATGCTTTGGGTATCTGAAGGGTTTACGGTTTATTACGAATATATGATAACAAGGCGCGCCGGTTTAATGACTGGCGAAGATATGCTCAAAGATTTTGAAGAAAATATTAAAAACTATGAGAATAAGCCGGGCCATTTTTACCAGTCGGCCACCCAGGCCAGTTATAATACCTGGAACGATGGGCCAAACGGCCGGGTAAATGAAGATATTAATAAAACCATATCCTATTATGACAAAGGCCCTGTGCTTGGCCTAATGCTCGATTTTAACATCAGGCATGCCACGCAAAATAAAAAAACACTTGATGATATAATGCGGCTGCTTTACTACAAGTATTATAAAAAACTTAACCGCGGTTTTACCGAAAAGGAATTTAGGACCGAGTGCGAAAAAATGGCCGGCACACCAATGCCCGAGCTGTTTGAATACGCATCAACCGTTAAGCCGCCCAATTATCCTAAATACTTTGCTTACGGTGGCTTACGGATCGATACCAATGCTACGGTTACTTATAACTCATGGGCCGGCATAAATTACAGGCAGCGACGCGATACATTAACTATTGGCACTGTTGAACCTAATTCGCCCGCATGGGAAAAAGGCATAAGGGGTGGAACAAAAATATTAACTGTTGAAGGCCAGCCGGCGACACAAAAATTGCTAAGCCAAACGCTGGAAGCAAAAAACACGGGCGATGCTTTAACCCTCACCATACAAAAAGGCACCGATAAACGGGATGTAACTATTATACTGGGCAGCAAAAAAGAAAAAACCTTTAAGATAAGCCCGCTACCCAACCCCGACCCGTTGCAGGCGGCTATTTATAAAAGCTGGATAGGGAGTCTGTAAAGTCAAAATTCAAAAATGACTTACAATTTTAAAGGTATTTGTTTGTAGCATTGTGGGGGGTAATTAAAACGTTATGAAAATTACAGAACAAAGATACCGGCTTGTTCAACTTGGTCTTGATGCGGACATACTAAACCATTACCGCGAGCCGCACCGGTTTTACCATACGCTGGAGCACCTGGACGATTTGTGCGGGCAACTGGAATTAAAAGGTTTTGCCGATAATGATACATTATTGCTTGCTACAGTATTTCATGACATTATTTATGATCCGCGTTCGGCTACCAACGAAGAGGATTCGGCGAAGTTTTTTAAAGAAGTGTTTAGTGGCGAACAGCGATTAAAGGATGAAGTTACGCAGATCATCCTCGATACCAAAACTCATCAGCCCAAAACAGAACTGTCAAAAGTGTTTTGTGATGCAGATTTAAACATTCTCACGCAGCCGTTTTATAAATTGCTGCAATATGAGCAGCAGATATTTAAGGAGTTTCAGTTTGTTGATTATGCCATTTACCGCGAAAAGAGGGCAGAGGTGTTGCGGAGTTTACAGCAAAATGTAAACAACCCCGCGCTGGAGTATTTAATTGATTACGTGCGTACCCGCCAGCCCAGGATAGCGGTTTACCCTGGTAGTTTTAACCCATTCCATAAGGGGCACTTTAATATACTGCAAAAAGCCGAGCAGGTTTTTGATAAGATAATTATAGCCCGCGGTGTTAACCCCGGTAAAGATGCCGCCAGTTATGCTTTACCCGATATTTTAAAGTACCGGCAATTAGCCACGTACGAAGGTTTGCTCACTGATTTTACTGGTAGCCTGGGCTACCCGGTAACAATAATCCGAGGCCTACGCAATGGATCGGATTTGCAATACGAATTAAACCAATACCGCTACATGCAGGAGCTTGGCGATAAAAGTATCAATATGATTGCCATATTTTGTGATATGGAGTTTGAGCATATCTCCAGCACCGGCATCAGGCAGCTGGAAAAATATGGGAAAGCCGGGGAGTATTTGGTTTAGCGGGGTGTTAAATGAGTAGTTAATTAGTGTTAAATCCGTTATTTTTTTATTCTGTTTACACATTAAACAGCCAAATTCAACGTTTACCTATTATACTAAACTTATAATCACCTATACCCATCTATGAAACCTTTTACCCTGCTATTATTAAGTATAGCATTTTTGGGCTGCCAAATTGTATCGGCCCAGGTGCAATATAACGGCAATATGGAACAATTATCTGCCGACAAAACCAAAGCCGCAGGCTGGTCTACCTATTTTCAGGCCGAACAACAAAAAGCTTATCCCGTAAAGGTTGATAGCCTGGTGAAACAGGATGGCAAATACTCATTATCAATTGAAAAGGTAAGTAACGAAAGTAGTTTCGGGGTAATTGATTACCCGATATTGAAATCATTTACCGGCAATAAAATACAGCTTAGGGGTTATATCAAAACAGAAAACGTTAAAAACGGCTATGCCGGTTTATGGCTGCGGATTGATGGCACCCCAGCCTTTGATAATATGCAAAACAGGGGCGTTACAGGTACTACCGATTGGAAGGAGTATGTGATTGATTTACCTTATGATGATGCCGCTGCCATAAATATTCATGGCGGCGCTTTGCTGGTTGGCGATGGTAAGGCCTGGGTTGATAATTTACGATTGTTTATAAACGGTAAACCCATTGAAAAGGCTACCAAAGTATTAACCAAATCCGGGATGGATACTGCTTACAACACAGGTTCAAAAATTGATACCATTCCGTTAAGCAAACAGCAAATAACTAACCTTACTGCTTTAGGCCAGGTTTGGGGCTTTTTAAAATACCACCACCCGGATGTGGCCAAAGGCAACCACAACTGGGACGCCGAATTATTCAGGGTGATGCCGCAGGTTTTAAAAGCAACAGACAACGCAGCTCTGAGCCACGCTATCGAAAAATGGGTAGATGGCTTTGAAGTTCCGCCGGTATGTGGCAACTGTAAAATCAAAGCCAGTCCGGATGAAATTAAGCTAAAACCCGATTACGGATTGTTGTTTAATAACCAGGTGCTATCGGCATCGCTTACCCAAAAACTTCAGTATGTTCTTGATAACCGTAACACGGGCGATAATTATTATATAGATATGGCCAGGTTTATTGGCAACCCGGTTTTTACCCATGAAGCCGCGTACTCCCAATTTACTTATCCCGATGCAGGCTACCGCTTGCTTACCTTGTACCGGTATTGGAGCATGATCAATTATTTTTATCCTTATAAATATTTGATAGGCGAAGACTGGAACAACGTACTCACAGATTGTATCCCCAAATTTGCCACGGCTGCCAATGCAAGCGACTATGCCCTGACTACGCTGGCATTGATAGCTCGCATTCATGATACGCACGCCAACATCTGGGGCTACAATAAAGCGCTAAACGCATTTAAAGGCAAATATCGCGTGCCTTTTGATGCTAAATTTATTGAAGACAAACTGGTAGTGACCGGCTATTTAAATGATACCCTTAATGTAAAGCAACTGGTAAAGGTTGGCGATGTTATAAAAACTATTAACGGCCAGCCTGTAAGCCAACTGATTGAAAAATATCTGCCATATACGCCTGCATCCAACTATGATACCCAGCTGCGCGATATACCGGGCACGTACCTGTTGCGCGGCAACACCGTTGCCTTAAACCTGGAATTATTAAGAGATGGACAGCCTATAAATACAACAGTAACTGCTTTGCCTGCCGATAAGATAAATTACAGCTCATTATATGACACCAAATCGCCGGGTTACTACGTAATTGATAAGGAAATTGGGTACGTATATCCCGGCAGGTACCATAACAAAGATCTATCTGGCATTAAGAAACTATTTAAAGATACCAAAGGTATAATAATAGATATGCGCTGCTACCCATCTGAATTTATGCCTTTCACTTTTGTTCCCTATATTAAAACCGGGAACGCCCGGTTTGTAAAGTTCACCAAGGCACAGGTTAATAACCCTGGCTTAATGGTAATTACAGATCCGCTGGGTATTAAGCCGGATAATGATTATAAGGGCAAAGTAGTGGTTATTGTAAACGCCGTATCGCAAAGCCAGGCCGAATATACTACTATGGCTTTCCAAAGCTCGCCCAATGTGACGGTTATTGGCAGTACAACCGCCGGTGCCGATGGTAATGTTTCGGCCATTATTTTACCCGGGGGTATTTCAACAATGATTTCGGGCCTGGGTATTTACTACCCTGATGGCACCGACACGCAGCGCAAAGGGGTAAAAATTGATGTTCCGATAAAGCCAACCATTAAAGGCATTAAAGAAGGCCGCGATGAGCTGTTGGAGCGGGCCAAAGCAATTATTTTAACAAATGATGAAGGTAAAACTAAATAACCGCGCGAAAATGATTTTTATAACCCCGGGGTCAGCAAGCGTATCAGCTACCCAATCAACCACTCACCAAATCTTTTGAATTTTGAATTTTTACTTTTGAATTTAATCACTATCTTTGCACCCACAATTAACAAAAGTATTTAACGCTTTAATATTATTCAAGTAATGTATTTAGGTAAAGAGTCAAAGGCAGAGATCTTTGCAAAACACGGTAAGAGTGCTACAGACACTGGTTCAACCGAAGGTCAGGTAGCATTATTCACACACCGCATCGCGCACTTAACTGGTCACCTTAAGAAAAACAAACACGATTTTTCTACCCAGTTATCACTGCAAAAATTAGTAGGTAAACGCCGCGGTTTGTTAGCGTACCTGTACAAAAAAGACATTGAAAGATATCGTGCTATCATCAAAGCTTTACAGCTAAGGGATATCATTAAATAATTCWCATACTTTTTATTGAAAAGCCATCCCGATTTTGTGGATGGCTTTTTTACTTTTGAAAAAATTATATACACACATAAAAACCGGTGCGCTCCGAAAGATGAAAAGTGCACCACAACAAAAAGAAGATGAGTTTAAACGTAATTAAAAAAGTTATTGATTTAGGTGACGGCCGCACCATTGAGATCGAAACAGGTAAACTGGCCAAACAGGCAGATGGCTCTGTAGTTATTAAAATGGGTGATACCATGTTATTGGCTACCGTAGTATCGTCGCCGGAAGCGAAAGAGGGAGTTGATTTTTTACCCCTTTCTGTTGATTACCAGGAAAAATACGCTGCTACCGGCCGCATCCCGGGTGGCTTTTTACGCCGCGAGGCACGTTTGTCAGACTATGAGGTTTTAATCTCGCGTTTGGTTGACCGTGCATTACGCCCGTTATTTCCTTCAGATTATCACGCTGATACACAGGTGATGATCTCTTTAATTTCGGCCGATAAAGATATCATGCCCGATTGCCTTGCCGGTTTGGCAGCATCAGCAGCATTATCTGTATCAAACATTCCTTTTAATGGCCCTATTTCTGAAGTTCGTGTTGCTAAAATTGATGGTCAGTTGGTAATTAACCCAACTTTAAGCCAACTTGAGCGTGCTACTTTAGAATTTATTGTTGCAGGTAGTGAGCATGACATCAACATGGTTGAAGGAGAATCGAAAGAGATCCAGGAAGCCGAATTGGTTGAAGCTATTAAATTTGCGCATACGGCTATTAAAATTCAATGTTTAGCTCAAAAAGAGTTGACTATTGAAGTTGGTAAAACCGAAAAACGTGTTTACAACCATGAGCACAGCAACGAGGATTTGAAAAAAGCCATCTACGCTGCTACTTATGAGCAGGTTTACGCTATCGCGTCTTCTGCATCTGCAAAAGACGAGCGCTCGGCAAAATTCAAAGAAGTTCGTGATGCTTATATCGCTACTTTAGGCGAAATTGATGATATCACTAAAGGGCTTGCAAAAAAATATTATCATGATGTAGAGTATGATGCTATCCGTAACCTTGTATTAGATGAAGGCAAACGTTTAGATGGCCGTACAACTACCCAGATTCGCCCAATATGGAGCGAAGTTGGTTATTTACCATCTGCTCACGGTTCTGCGGTATTTACCCGTGGCGAAACCCAGGCATTAACCACCGTTACTTTAGGTGCTAAGGATGATGAGCAAATGATTGATGGTGCGTTCATCAACGGTTACCAAAAATTCTTGTTGCACTACAATTTCCCTGGTTTTTCAACCGGCGAAGTTCGTCCGAACAGGGGTGCTGGTCGCCGCGAAATTGGTCACGGTAACCTGGCTATGCGTTCATTAAAACAAGTATTACCATCTGAGGACGAGAATCCATACACCATCCGTATCGTTTCTGATATTTTAGAATCTAACGGTTCATCGTCAATGGCTACGGTTTGTGCCGGTACATTGGCTTTGATGGATGCTGGTATCAAAATCAAATCGCCGGTATCTGGTATCGCGATGGGATTGATCACCAACGAAATGGGTACTAAATATGCTATTTTATCTGACATCCTGGGCGACGAAGATCATTTAGGTGATATGGACTTTAAAGTAACAGGTACCGTTAATGGTATTGTTGCTGTACAAATGGACTTGAAAATTAATGGCCTATCGTACGAAGTGTTAACCAACGCTTTAAACCAGGCTAAAGATGGTCGTTTACATATCCTTGGCGAGATGGCTAAAACCATTACAGCCCCTCGTGTTGATCTGAAACCACACGCACCGCGTATTGTTACCATTAAAATTGATAAAGAATTTATTGGTGCAGTTATCGGGCCCGGTGGTAAAATCATCCAGGAAATGCAACGCGAAACCGGTGCAACTATTTCTATCGAAGAAAAAGACAACCAGGGTATCGTTCAGATTTTTGCCGACAACAAGGCATCTATCGACCAGGCTCTATCGCGCATCCGCAACATTGCTTCTAAACCAGAAGTAGGCGAGATATACGAAGGTAAAGTGAAATCAATTATGCCGTTTGGTGCGTTTGTTGAGATTATGCCAGGTAAAGATGGCTTGTTACACATATCTGAAATTGACCACCGCAGGATCGAAAAAATGGATGGTATATTTGAGGTTGGCGACGAGGTAAGGGTTAAACTGCTTGATGTAGATAAACAAGGTAAACTTAAGTTATCGCGCAAAGCGTTATTACCGAGGCCGGAAGCCCCAAAATCAGAAAAATAACTGTAAATATCACATATGCAAAACCCTCTTTATGAGGGTTTTGCTATTTTATTTGGTTTTTTTATACTTTTTTTGAGAAAAATTAAAACAAAAGTTGGATGTTTAAACTTTGTATTAGTTAATAGATAGTTGAATAAACCATAAAATCCGATCCTGCTTGTAAAAACGATGACCCCTGCTACAAACGATCCTTTAGATTTTCTTAACAGTAATCCGCAGGGAATGCAACCGGCTACGCAAACCGATTTGGTTCAGTTGTTGCTCTATGAGATCATCCGGGTTAAAGAATTAATATTGTATTATGACTCCATTCCCAATGGAGGAGGGCAACTTGGTTCATCAATTTTGAATGAACTGGTATCAGAGGCCTATCAATCGCTTGTAAACTACGATACGGTACTGATGAAAAAGTACTATGATTTGTTGCTGAACTGCGATTAAGCTGGATATGTGCAGATATGCAGATTTTAGATGTGCAGATGTTTACTCCTTTTTTTTTAAGATAAAACTTTACAAATAATTGCCGGTTGCAATGTTGGGGATTTATATATTTGCACATGAACCATCTGATAGCGCCATCTATTTTAGCAGCCGACTTTGCCAACCTGCAACGCGATATTGAAATGATCAATAACAGCGAAGCTGATTGGGTGCATGTTGATATTATGGATGGTATGTTTGTGCCAAATATCTCTTTTGGTTTCCCGGTTGTTGCTGCCACAAAAAGGCATGCCACCAAACCGCTGGATGTTCACCTGATGATTGTTGATCCTGATAGGTACCTTAAGGCATTTAAAGATGCCGGCGCCAATGGTATCACTGTTCATTACGAAGCCTGCCCGCATTTGCACCGCACTGTACAAGCTATTAAAGAGCTTGGCTGCAGGGCAGGAGTAGCCCTTAACCCGCATACGCCTGTTGCTTTATTGGAGGATATTATAGCCGACCTTGATATGGTGCTTATCATGTCTGTTAATCCTGGTTTTGGCGGCCAAAAGTTTATTGCCAATACCTACAAAAAACTTAACGATTTAAAGGCGCTGAGTGAAAAGAAAAATCCGGGCTTATTTATTGAAGTTGATGGCGGCGTAGATCAAAACAATGTTAAAGAATTGTTGCAAGCAGGTGCAAATGTGTTTGTTGCGGGCAGTTCTGTGTTCTCGTCGGCCATACCGGCCGATGCGATATATAACCTCAAACACCCTTAAAAGTTATTACAATTGTAATAATTACTACCAACCTTATAGGATAAATTTGATATTTGCAATCAAAAAGGCTTTTGTTGATTAATTGTATATTTTTTCAAAAAACGTAAATTAATCCTATGAATTTTGTCAAATTGATTAACTTCGGCCCAACTAAATACAAAGTTCCTAATCAAGTATTCAGAACCTACAATTCGTTAATTATATGAAACATAATTTTGGTGCCGGACCAGGCATTTTACCTCAGGAGGTTTTAAAACAAGCTTCCGAGGCGGTTATTGATTTTAATGGTACAGGATTATCATTGCTGGAGATCTCTCACCGGTCGAAAGAATTTGAAGCAGTTTTGAATGAAGCTGTTGCATTGGTAAAAGAATTATTTGCTGTGCCAGAAGGTTATTCGGTGCTATTTTTACAAGGCGGCGCCAGCACGCAGTTTGCCATGGCCCCTTACAATTTATTGCCATCAACAGGCAAAGCCGCTTACCTGGAAACAGGTGTTTGGGCTAACAAAGCCTTGAAAGAAGCTAAGTTTTTTGGCGAAGTAGAGATTGTTGCCTCTTCAAAAGCCGATAATTTTACTTACATCCCTAAAGATTATACTATTCCTGCTGATGCGGCTTACTTCCACATCACTTCAAACAATACCATTTATGGTACACAGTTACAGGAATTCCCAAAATCACCCGTGCCGGTTGTTTGCGATATGTCGTCAGATATTTTCAGCCGTAAAATTAACGTTGCCGACTTTGGTTTAATTTATGCCGGCGCTCAAAAAAACATGGGCCCTGCAGGTGTTACCTTGGTTATAGTTAAAGACGATATTTTAGGTAAAGTTGACCGTAAAATTCCGGCGATGCTTAATTACCAGGTACAAATTGAAGGCGGATCGATGTACAATACGCCTCCGTGTTTTGCTATTTACGTATCGATGCTTACGCTGCAATGGTTAAAAGCCAAAGGCGGTGTTGAAGTTATTGAGCAGGAAAACATAACCAAAGCCAGGGTATTATATGACGAGATTGAACGTAACCCGTTATTTAAACCTGTTTGCGCTACAGAAGATCGCTCGCACATGAACGTAACCTTTGTAATGGAAAATCCTGAACTGGAAAAACCATTCCTGAAACTATGCGACGAAAGAGGTATAGTAGGCATCAAAGGCCACAGAAGCGTTGGTGGTTTCCGCGCGTCAATTTACAATGCATTGCCAATAACCAGCGTTTACGCCCTGATTGACGCAATGCAGGAGTTTGCTGAAGGAAATAAATAATTTAGTCATCAGTCATTGGTCATTAGTCATTTTGGATGGCGGATAGACCAATGACTAATGACCAATGACTAATGACAAAATAAGATGATCAAAATATTAGCTAATGACGGTATCGACCCAATTGGAAAACAGCTTTTAGAAGAAGCCGGTTTTATTGTTGATACCAATAACATTCCGCAGGATGAATTGCCTGTAAGATTACAAGAGTACGATGCCATTACTGTACGCAGTGCAACTAAAGTGCGTAAAGCGCTTATTGATGCCTGCCCAAATCTTAAAGTGATTGGCCGTGGTGGCGTTGGTATGGATAACATTGATGTAGAATATGCAAGGGAAAAAGGCCTGAGCGTTTATAATACACCTGCATCTTCTTCACTATCCGTTGCCGAACTTGTTTTTGCCAGTTTATTTGGCGCGGTTAGGTTTTTGCCAGATAGCAACCGCAAAATGCCGGTTGAAGGTGGTACTAAATTTAACGACCTGAAAAAGGCTTACGCAAAAGGTATCGAACTGCGCGGTAAAACTTTAGGTATTGTTGGCTTTGGCCGTATCGGCCGCGAGGTAGCTAAAATAGCTATCGGCGTTGGTATGGAAGTTTTGGCTTACGATTTGTTTCCGTTTAACCCTGAGTTGGATATTGTTTTAGGTGGTGGTACAAATGTTAAGGTAAGTGTAAAAACTTCATCTTTAGAAGAGGTAACTAAAACGGCCGATTTCATTACTTTGCACACGCCATTTATTGACAAGGCTCTGTTTGGCGCCGAGGAATTGGCATTAACCAAAAAAGGTGTTGGCTTTGTAAATATTTCACGCGGTGGTTTAATTGACGAATTGGCTTTAGTTGACGCGTTAAACAGTGGCCAGGTTTCATTTGCAGCCTTAGATGTATTTGATAACGAGCCTACCCCTCGCGAAGAGATCCTGAAACACCCCAAAATTTCTTTAACCCCTCACATTGGCGCAGCCACCAACGAGGCCCAGGAAAGAATAGGTGTGGAGCTTGCGAACCTGATCATAGATCATTTTAAGAAAGCATAAATACTAATTTCACGGATTGAATCGAATTTCACGAATTTGATTCAATTCGAATTTTTAAATAAAGCAAATGGCACGAATTCTTATTATGAGTTCGTGCCATTTGCTTTTGGTCTATTTATCTTTAAATTAAAGAAAGCAGTATTTACACATTAATTAGTTCAATTTGCAAGGTTAGCAAGTGTTTTATTCTTCGGTATAATATTATGGCCGGGATTAACTTAGGGTCTCTTTAACAGGTATGTGATACAAGCCAATACTATTGTACCTAAAACAACATACAAAAAATAAAGAGCAAACTTTCCTGTTTTTCTCCATCGGGTGTATTCAAGGAACTTCCCCTTATTTGTGCTATAAATAATGAGCGTGACTATCAATAGCAATATGAGGCCAGGGATAAAAATCATTGGTAAGGGTTATCTAATTGTGCGTTTAGCTGTTAAATTCAAAATAATAGCCTTGCGTATTTTTCAAAACTCTGTAGGAAGTCCATTGCTTAATCAATCAATTCAACTTATCAATTCTCAAAATTCGTGATAATTCGCTCCAATCCGTGAAATTGGTGTTAAATGAAATTCGTGTCAAATATCATACGTTAGATCCTTTTCCGGTATGGTAACGTTATACCCTTCATCTTCAAGGGAAGCAGCCAGCAGCTTCATGCTTTCTCCCTCGCCATGTACCAGGAATACGTTCTTTAGCTTGGTTTTATCGTGCTGTTTCACATTATCTAAAAGGTCCTGGTGGTCGCCGTGGGCACTTAGTACATCGGTTTGTTTAATAGTTGCGTAAACGGCTAATTCACGGTCTTTGATGTGAACAATAGGATCGCCCCGCAGCAAACGGTGCCCCAGGGTACCCTTGGCGCAATAGCCAATAAACAGGATAGTGCAGTAGTAATTTTGAATATTGTAAAACAAGTGGTCCTGGATACGGCCGCCCTCCAGCATTCCTGCCGACGAGATGATGATGCAAGGCTCCCAGTAATTAGAGATTTGGCGGCTATCCTTCAGGGTTTCTACATAGGTAAGGTTATCAAATTCAAACTCGTCGCCCTTATCTTTATAAAAATCCTGGGCTTCCTGATTTACCAGGCTATGGTATTTGCGGAAGATGCCGGTTGCAATGGTAGCCATCGGGCTATCAACAAAAACCTTTACAGCCGGCAATAATCCTTCAGTGAAAATCTTATTTAATGAATATACCAACGATTGGGTGCGCCCGATACTAAAAGCCGGGATAATCAAACGGCCTTGTTCTTTAATGCATGCCTTTTCAATAACTTCAACAAGGGTTTCTTCCACCGATTTGCCTTTGGTGTGATAACGGCCGCCGTAAGTTGATTCTGATACCAGGAAATCAACAGGAGGCAATTCCTGCGGATCATTTAATACCGGGTAATTTTTTCGGCCGATATCGCCGGTAAAGGCGATTGATTTTTCTTCGCCGTTTTCGGTTACTTTTAAAACAGCAGATGCCGCACCCAGCAAGTGGCCAACCGGGATAAAAGTAAGCTCGATATCACCGTTAATCCTGAACGGACGGTTAAAGCCAATGGTAACAAAACGTTCCACCGTGTCCATCACGTGCTTTTGCAAATAAAGTGGCTGTGGGCCACCGCCCGAATTGAATTTGCCTTTACCGCGTTTGCGGTTACCCTTGCCTGCCTTATTCATGAAAATGCTTACAGAATCAAGCAATAATAGCTCCGTCAAATCGGCAGTAGGGGGAGTGCATAAGATCTGGCCGTTAAAGCCAAGCCTTACCAGTGTAGGTAAATTACCAGAGTGATCGATGTGCGCATGTGTAAGTATTACCACGTCAATCTCTTCCGGCCGAAAAGGAAAGTTTTCGTTTGATTGTATGCTGCGGTCCCTCTCATAATCTAACCCGCAATCCACTAATATTTTGTATTGGCCTACCTGCAGCAAATGCATGCTGCCGGTTACCTGTCGGGCCGCCCCGTGTATGGTTAATTTCATTTGTTACGTTGAACGTTGTACGTATTACGTTATACGTTTATTTGCTGAGTAATGGCCGTTTCGCCACACATCTTAAGTTGTGAATATAATAGTTTATGCAGTGTTTTTCCAAACGTATAACGTAAAACGTTCAACGTCTCACCTAACTGGTTTGTGTTTCAAACTGCAGCTGACTTAAATAACGGTAAAGCCCTTGCTCGTTGCCGATGAGTTCCTGGTGACTGCCACTTTCGATGATCTCGCCTTTTTCCAGAACGATGATCTTATCAGCCTCGCGGATGGTTGATAAACGGTGGGCGATAATGATAGATGTGCGGTCTTTCATCAACTCTTCCAAAGCTTCCTGTACCAGGCGTTCCGATTCAGAATCTAAAGATGACGTTGCCTCATCCAATATCAATATGGATGGATTTTTAAGCAATGCCCTTGCTATGGCTATACGCTGACGCTGTCCGCCAGATAATTTCACCCCGCGCTCGCCAACAATGGTTTCATAACTCTCGGGGAACGATAGTATAAACTGGTGCGCGTTTGCCCGTTTTGCAGCTTGTATAATATCTTCTTTTGATGCATTCAAACGGCCGTAAGCAATGTTCTCTAATATCGATCCGCCAAAAAGCAATACATCCTGTGGCACTATGGCCACCTGGTTGCGGATATCGGTTATTGAGTATTCATCAGCCGCGCGGCCATCAAATAAAATAGTACCGTTTTGCGGGTGATAAAATTGTAATATAAGCGACGCCATGGTAGATTTACCCGAACCGCTTGGTCCAACAATGGCTACTTTTTGGCCTGCTGCGGCATTAAAAGAAATGCCTTTCAGGATAGTTAACTCCGACCGGGATGGGTAGGCAAATACCACATTCTCGAATGACAAGTCGCCTTTAATAGGCTGGTCTATTTTGTTATTGCTTTCTACCATCGAGATGTCTTCGCCCTTTTCGGCCAGTATCTCCAACACACGCTCGCTTGCCCCAACTGCTTTTTGCAGGTTGGCGTACAAGTCTGGGAAACTGCCCATAGCGGCGCCTACAAATATGGAGTACATGATAAAGGTGGTCAAATCGCCTACATAAATTTCTTTGTGACTTACCAAAACTGATCCATACCATATTACGCCCACAAATGTCCCAAATAAGCAGAACACGATGAACGAAGCAAAAATCCCGCGAAATTTGGCCCCTTTAACGGCGATATCAACTACGTTGCGTAATATTTTATCGTACCGGGTAGCCTCGTAAGCCTCGTTTACAAATGCCTTTACATTGGCAATGCCTTGCAGGGTTTCTTCAACAATTGTATTTGACTCTGCTAATTTATCCTGTGCCTGGCGTGAAAGTTTGCGAATAAACTTGCCAAAAAAAACGGCAAAAGCTACCAAAAAAGGCAAAACCGCCAACACTGCAAGAGTTAGCTTTAGGGATACAATGGCCAGAAATGTAACACCACCAACCATGATCACAACCTGCCTCACAATTTCTGCAACTGTAGTAGTTAATGTGTCCTGAATTTGAGAGAGATCAGCAGATATGCGGCTGTTCAATTCACCAACCCGACGGTTGGCAAAAAAGTTCATGGGTAGCGTTATAAGTTTAAAATACGTATCCTTCCTAATATCGGCTAATGATTTTTCGGCCACCTGAACAAACCAAACCACTCTGAAAAATGATATAAAGGCCTGTCCAAATAGCAATACAAACCCAAAAATAGCTATGTAATTTAAGCTATGTGGTAAAAACGAATATTTGTATTTACCCTGCGCTGCATCTATTAAAGCACCCAAGATAGCGGGGAATGCCAAACCAACCAGGCTTGATATGAATAGAAATAACATTCCTGCCGCAAATTTTCCCCGGTATGGTTTAATGTAAGTGAGCAGTTTACGGATATTCTGGATGCTCTGCCTGTTAATTTTTGCTTTGGGTAGTTCGGCTTCTGCTTTAGCGCCACTGTTCAGTCTTCCTCGTGCCATTTATAGTTTTAAGTAGTTACGGGCGCGAAATTACGCCTTCCCTTTGTTTTTTTGGTAAAGCAAATACAAAATTGACGCAAGCATGAGCACAATAACCGTAATATAGATGGGAGTTGAACTGTTTGTCTGCGCTTTGTTTTTGGCAGCCTGGTTTTTTAACTGGGCGTTCTGCTGCCTTAATTTGCTTATTGTAAGCAGAAAATTGTGGTTTATGGTCTCGGCCTCTTTGCTGTGGCTTTGAATTAGCCTTTGTTGGAAGGCGCTATATTCAAATAGTATTTTTAATTCTTTAAATATCGCATCATCTGTACGGGCAATGTCCATCAGTATGCTGTTTGATCTGCGGATGTCATCTTTGGTTTGCAAACCGAAAATGCCGGTATGCTGGCTTAAGCTTTGGCTGTATTGGCCAAATTTGGCTTTGCGGGCGGCCAGCATTGTATTTATCTTTTTGCGTTGAAGCTGATAAGCAACGGAATCGGAGCTAGCCTGCGATTGCGCAAGCACGCCGCCTATAGCAAAAAAATACAACAAGCCAAACAGTAGCAGTTTTTTCATATCCTAAATTTACTGAAATTCGATGATAACCTTATCATTAAGGTTTAAGCCCAGCAGGCCGCTGGCATTGCCTTTATTGATGGCAATTTCCAAATGGTCGCTTATGCCAAACAGGCAAAGTTTTTCGCCAACGGGTACCTCGTTATAATGCCAGCTCAGGTGATTGATGGTTTCGTTACGTTTAAAATTAAGTACAAACTTACGGCCCTGCTGCACGCCGTTAAAAAACTCCTTGGTAATATTGGTTATCACATTTTGAAACGAATCGATATAGATCACTACCCCCTTGATCAGGTTTTTTTCAATAACAGGCTGCAGGTTCATTTTGTTTTCGATGTCATGCACAGGCAGGCCAATTTCGCTCAGTTTGCCCCCTTTGGCCAGGTGGCAGGCGGCTTTAACAAAAATATCTGCAAGCGGAAAATGCAGGAACTTTAAATCCTGCATAATGTTTATCTCTACAATTTCCTCCGGGTCGGTATCAAACATCAGCGAAAAAATTCCATTATCGGCACCCACAAAATAATGTTTTTTGTACCTTACCGCCAGGTACTTGGTATGGTCGCTGTAAACAGTATCAATACCTATAAGGTGTACGGTATCTTCGGGGAAGTAATAAAAACTGTTTTTTAATATAAAAGCGGCCTGTTGCACGTTAAAGGCCGCCACACTGTTGGTAATATCAACAATATTAACTGTTGGCAACGATTTATAGATGCTGCCTTTTAAAGCAGCCTGGTAAATGTCCTTATCGCCCAAATCAGTAGTTAATGTTATTATTGCCATTAATTTTATAAATATTTATTGCTAATCTTGTAATAGCATTTGAAGCTACAAATATTCAATTTTTAATTCATAAAAATCCGTAACTAAAAAATCAATTAGTATTGAACGAACTTAAGCTATCAATTGAAAACGTAAATCCAGCCGTATTGTGGGGGCCAAATAATGATCATTTTGAGATCATTAAGAAACAATATCCCAAGCTTAAAATTGTTGCACGAGGCAGCGAAGTAAAAGTTTTGGGTGATGATCACGAACTGAATGTTTTCCAGGAAAAATTCTCGCATCTGCTTGCTCATGTTGAAAAATTCGAGAACCTGAACATTACCGATCTTGAACGTATTTTAGGATCAAAAGTATCTTCAAATTCATCGTCTGAGCCCGTAACTGATAAGTTTGCCAGTGGCGAAGTTATCGTTTTTGGTCCGAATGGTGTAATGGTGAAAGCCCGAACCGCCAACCAGCGTAAAATGGTTGATAGCATAAACCAAAGCGATATTTTATTTGCTATTGGCCCTGCTGGTACCGGTAAAACTTATACCGCGGTTGCATTGGCAGTACGTGCGTTAAAGAACAAAGAAATTAAACGCATTATTTTAACCCGCCCGGCGGTTGAAGCAGGGGAGAACCTTGGCTTTTTGCCCGGCGATTTAAAAGAAAAGATTGACCCGTATCTGAGGCCATTGTACGATGCGCTTGATGATATGATCCCGGCAGAGAAATTGAAATTTTACCTGGAGAACCGTACCATCGAGATTGCACCACTGGCTTTTATGCGTGGCCGTACCCTGGATAATTGCTTTGTGATATTGGATGAGGCCCAAAACGCTACCGATATGCAATTAAAAATGTTCCTGACGCGTATGGGGCCATCGGCAAAATTTATTGTTACCGGCGATGTAACCCAGATAGATTTGCCCAAAAAACAGCAATCGGGCCTGCACACCGCGCTACGCATATTAACAGATATAAAAGGAATAGAAATAGTATACCTAAGCGGCGAAGACGTTGTACGCCATAAACTGGTACGCAAGATTTTGGCAGCTTACGGGGATATACAGTAAGAAGGTAGTATCGAGTAGTTGATTTCAGTATCAAGTAGTTAGTATCAAGTATCAAGATTTTTAATTGCAAGAGTTAATACTTGCTACTTGATACTAACTACTTGATACTGGTCTTGCTACTTGATACTTACTACTTGATACTAAAATTATGAACGCAATAAAAGAAACACATTTTAACTTTCCGGGCCAGACAGGCTTTTATAAAGGGAAAGTACGCGATGTATATACGATAGAAAATAAGTACCTGGCCATGGTAGTGTCCGATAGGATCTCGGCGTTTGATGTGGTACTACCCGAGGCTATCCCTTACAAGGGGCAGGTGCTTAACCAGATAGCCGCACGTTTTTTAAAGGCTACCAGCGATATTGTACCCAACTGGGTAATATCCGTGCCCGATCCAAGTGTTACCATTGGCCGCATTTGCGAGCCTTTTAAGGTGGAGATGGTGATACGGGGATATCTGGCAGGCCATGCTGCACGTGAATACGCGGCCGGCCGAAGGCTGGTTTGCGGCGAAGCGCTGCCCGAAGGCTTGAAAGAAAACGATATCCTGCCTGAGCCAATAATTACGCCTACTACCAAAGCATCGGTAGGGCATGATGAAGATATTTCAAAAGCAGATATCCTGGCGAAGGGTATTGTATCTGCCGAAGATTATGCCCAATTGGAGGCATATACTAAAGCTCTGTTTGCACGGGGTACCGAAATTGCCGCTAAGCAAGGCTTAATATTGGTTGATACCAAATATGAATTTGGTAAGGTAGATGGCGTTATTTATTTAATAGATGAAATTCATACCCCCGATTCGTCAAGGTATTTTTATAAGGAAGGGTATGAGGATCGCCAGCAAAAAGGTGAGCCGCAAAAACAACTTTCAAAAGAGTTTGTACGCAAATGGCTGATTGAAAACGGTTTCCAGGGTAAAGAAGGACAAGTTGTTCCTGTAATGACAGAAGAAATTGTTGCGTCGATATCTGAACGGTATATCGAACTTTATGAAAAGATCATAGGTGAAACGTTTGTAAAATCGGATACAGAAAGTGTGTTGAACAGGGTTGAAACCGCTATAAAGAATGCGCTTAGTATTATGTAATTTTTAATTACACATAAATTAATCATATCTTAGCTTATTAATTTTAATAAGAATGAAATTTGCTGTCGATAAACACGAGAAATACATTTTAGTGAAGCTTAACGAATCAAAATTGAATTCGTTAGTAACGCCTCAATTAAAATCTGAACTGATATTGATCAATACGGAAGGACAAAGAAACATCATTCTTGACCTTTCACAAGTGAAATTTGCCGATTCATCCGGCTTAAGCAGCTTGTTGGTTGGTCACCGTTTGTGCAAAAACGCATCTGGCGTATTTATATTGTGCGGATTAAACGATGCCGTGGCGCGTTTAATCACGATCTCGCAACTGGATAACGTACTTACAGTTGTACCTACCGCCGAAGAAGGTGTCGATCTTATTTTTATGGAAGAGATTGAGAAAGAATTGAAAAAAGAATCAAGATAATCCTTACATTGTTATCCCATTATGAAATTTGAGGTAACAATACTTGGAAGCAGTTCCGCAACACCCATTTTTAACAGAAATCCTACAGCACAAGTGCTCAATATCAACGAGCACTTGTACTTAATTGACTGCGGCGAAGGCACTCAGCAGCAAATGCTGCGTTTCGACATTAAAGCCAGCCGGATAGATTATATCTTTATCAGCCATCTACATGGCGACCATTACCTTGGCCTGGTAGGCCTGCTATCGTCAATGCACCTTAACGGGCGTAAAAAAACATTGTATCTTTTTGGGCCGCCACATTTAATGGAGATCATTGATCTGCAGTTAAAGTATTCAGAAACTACCCTGCACTTCCCCTTAGAGTTTAAGCAGACGCACACCCAGCACCCCGAAGTAATTGTAAACAACAACGATATTATTGTTGAAACAATCCCCCTTAACCACAGGATTGATACTACCGGGTTTATCTTCCGCGAAAAAAAGCGCCTGCGTAAATTACGCAAGGAAGTGATAGAGCAACTGCAAATCCCGGTGCCTTACTTTACCGCGTTAAAAAAAGGAGCCGATTATACCGCACCAAACGGGCAGGTTTACAAAAATGATGATTTGACTATCGATTCGGATCAGCCCAAATCATACGCCTACTGCTCTGATACGCTTTACGGTGAGCAGTATTTTGAACAAATAGCCAATGCTACGCTGCTTTATCACGAAGCCACATTTTTAAATGAAATGCTGGATAGGGCTAACGATACCTTTCATACAACGGCACTGCAGGCCGGCGATGTAGCGCTAAAAACAAACGCGAAAAGATTACTGATTGGTCACTTCTCCGCCCGTTATAAAACCCTGACTGAATTGCTGGATGAAGCTAAAAGTGTATTCCCGGCAACCGAACTGGCTGTTGAGGGCAGAACGTTTTATATTGAATAACGCTTGAAGATGTGCAGATTTTAAATGTGCAGATTTCAGATGTTTGATAATTCAAAATTTAGGATCAAAGTATTGAGAAATGCAAAAAGCCGGTGACTATTACTGATCACCGGCTTTTTTGCACTTGTCTTGATTCTTGACTCTATTTTCAGTCTTTTTTACCGCCAAAAACTGAGAAGCTTACATAGCGTTTAGGATGCGCTTTTAAATCGAGCAACAGGTTGTTGAGGCTGTTGGTGGCTGCATCCATGTTTTTGTATACTTTATCATCATTCATTAACAGGCCTAAAGTTCCTTTGGTGGAGTTGATATTGGCAATGGTAGCCTGTAAATCGGCCATGGCTTTGTTGGCATTATCCAACGTGTTTTTAATGTTTGACTGTGCTATATCGTTACTTATTTTTTCAAAATTAACAGACATTCCGTTAATGTGACCTGTACTGGTTTTTAAGTTAGCTGATACCACTTCAGCATTTGATAGTATCACGTCGATATGCTTGGTTTGGGTGCCCACAAGATTGTCTATCTTTTTGGTAACGCCCTCCAGTGTTTGCAACGAATTGGCGATGCTCATAAAACTACGGTCAACATTCTTCTGAAAGTTTGGGTTCAGGATCTTGTTAATGGCAGCTAATGACGAATCGAGTTTGCTAATCAGCATTTCTGCTTTCTTTTGTATAGGTTGCAGGCTTTCGGCCAGGCTTCCCTGGATATCGGCCTTCAAAGTATCTTTGTTTTCGGCAAGTATTTTACTGTTGCCCAGTTCAAAAACAATGGCTTTGCTGCCTAAAAGATCGGTACTTTCCAGTTTGGCCAGGGTGTTATTAGGTACATCGTACTTCTCTTCAATCTTAAATTCAACTATAGTCCGGCCATCCGGCTGAAGCTCCATTTTAGATATACGGCCAATCTGGAAACCATTTACCAGCACGGGTTTTGATACCCCCAATCCTTCAACGCTATTATAAACGGCGTAAAACTTATTTGATCCCGAAAATACATCGTTACCTTTTAAAAAGCTGTATCCTAAAACAAGTATGGTGATTGCAATTACTGTAAGGGCGCCTATTTTTGTTTCGTTTGAAATTTTCATTCAGTAGTGTGATTATGTTTAAATGTTTTTTTGCAGGCAATGCCAGCGGCACAGGTGATGTTATATGCAATATACGTTTGAAAGATCGATTAAGTTTTGGCAGTAAACGTGAAGAATGTCATTTTATTACTTGTTTGTTACTGCGATACGTGTTCAACCTCGTTTTTGTAATTTAATAGCGCGCGCACTATTGAACTTACAATTTCGTTTTGCCCGTCTTCCGAGTTCAGGTAAGCTTCGTCCGTCGGGTTATTAATATAACCGGTTTCAACCAAAACAGAAGGCATTGCTGTGTGGCATAGTACGTAAATACCCTGTTCCCGTAAACCCTCACTTGTCCGCCCGTCGGTTTCAGTAAATTCATTGTTAATTAATGTAGCCAGCTTAATGCTCTGTTGTCTGAATTTTCTTTTATACTCGTTGGTTAAAATAATAGTAATCGGGTCATCCGGGTCTAAGCCCGCGTCCATTCCAGAATCTTCTTCAACCTGGTTGTGTACTATGGTTCGTTCCTCTTCTTTTGACCGGTGCAGCCCGTAAACCAATAATAATACACCCTTGCCAGATCGGTCTGGTACGGTTACCGTACGATAAACCGGCTTGTGGCGTTTTGTGCCCACCTGCTCCCGCACGCGTCTGTCAGATAGTGAGTTGCAGTGGATGGATACAAAAACATTGCCTTTGTTTTCGTTGGCTATTTCGGCACGGCGTTCAAAGGATACATCATCCTCTGTCGACCGGGTTAAAACAGCCTTCACTCCGGCCATATCTTTTTCTATAGCAGCCTGCAATTTTAAAGCAATGGCAAGCGTTACATTTCTTTCTGAAGAAAAACTTCCTGATGCACCATGCGAAAAATGCCCCGTCCCGGTGGGCTTACCGCCATGACCTGCGTCAACGATAATAGTTTTTATTTTGAAACCCGAATTAACAACCGTATCTGTTTTGATTAGGCCGTAAGAAATAAGTGGGAACGATGAAAGGAGTACCAACAATACCGATAAACTATAAATCAATCTTTTCAATGCCCTATTTTTCATTATTTTTGAACGCTGTTAACTATATCTGCAAAAATACTATTCATAATCAATTTTGAAATTCATAACTCTTTTTTTTCTGCTTGCAATTATTTTAACGGTAAATGTACTGGTTGCCGAAAGCAAAGGTACATATAACAGGCATAGCCGCAAGGCCGTCGCAGATACGATCATTAAACTCGACACCACTAAGGCAAGAGACAGGAAACTTCTTAAAGTTAAGAAATCTAAGCAAAATAAGCCAAATCTAAATGCAGATGGGCAGGGTGTAAACAGTACTTATAATATTACCCCCGCTGTAGATACTGTTGTTAAGGCAGATACCAATAAAAATAAAAACATCCAGGCTAAGCCAACCATCCCTGGGAAACCCCAAACCAAGTTGCCCGAAACGGATACGACAAAAAAGAAAGAGGGCATTCAATCTGAAGTTAAAGCGGTGGCCGAGGACTCGACCGTTGTTGATAATGAGCATAATATTTTATACCTGTATGGGCGCGCCAGGGTAACTTATGAAGATTTTGAGTTGGATGCCGATTATATCCGGGTCGACCAGAAAAACCACCTCATATTTGCCAGCGGTAGCATCGACCCGCGGACCAAGCGTTACATCGGGAGGCCTTTGTCAAAGTCAAAAAACGAGAAACCAATAGCATCCGACTCGTTGCTATTTAATTATACTACCAAAAAAGGAAAGCTTTATAACCCGGCATCGGAGCAGGAAGGCAATTTTATATCGGGCGGCCAGGCAAAAAAACTTAATGAAACAGAAGTAGCTTACCGCAACGTAATTTTTAGCACCTGCGACCTTCCTTATCCCGATACACACTTTGGTATAGTAATTACCAAAGGTATCGGCGAAAAAAACAGGATTATATCTGGCCCGGCTTATCTCGAAATTGAAGGGGTGCCATTACCGCTTGCTATTCCGTTCGGCTTTTTTCCCAAGCCCGATTCACGAACATCCGGGGTTATCCTGCCAACTTTTGGCGAGGATGCAAAACTGGGCTTTAAACTAGCCGGTTTTGGTTATTACCTGGGGTTGAGTGATTATATGGATTTAACCACTACGGGTACTATTTACTCCAAAGGATCATATGAGGTAAACTCCACAGCACGTTACCTTGTGCGTTATAAGTATACAGGTAACTTGTCCTTAAGTTACGGATCGCATAATTACGGTTTGCCGGGCGATCCTGCAGTAAAAGATATACATATCGACTGGACACACTCACAGGACCCGAGCGCCAATCCAGGTTCAACATTTAGTGCGTCGGTGAATGCCGGTACCTCGGGTTATTTTTCGCGTAACCCATCAACATCAAATTATAACGTGGTTACCGCGGCGCAGAGTAGTTTACGGTCAAGTATCTCCTATGGTAAAACCTGGGCCGGTACGCCATTTAATTTAAGTGTGGGTATTGGCCACAGCCAGGATATAGCCAATAAAACAATTACCATAGAGTTGCCAACCATTGCTTTTGGTATGTCGTCAATTAATCCTTTTGATTCAAAAGACAGGGTTGGCGAGCAAAAATGGTATCAAAAAATAACGGTGAGTTATAACCTGAATGCTACCAATAAGGTAAACAGCATTCCCGAATCTGAACTTTTTAAAAGTACGATTACCCGCCGCCTTCAAAATGGTTTTCAACACCAGATACCGGTAAGTTTGGGTTTAAATGTGCTCAAGTACTTTCAGTTTAATAGCAGCGTGAATTATACCGAGCGTTGGTATTTTCAATCGGTAAACAAACATTTTGAGCGCGGAAGTATCAGCAGTTCCGATCAATTATTGGTTGATACTTTACAAGGCTTTAAACGTGCCGGCAATTATAGTTTAAGCACGGGCCTGTCAACCAAATTATACGGTACGTTAAACTTTAAAGGCAATTTGAAAGCTATAAGGCACGTAATGACCCCATCTATCGGGTTTGGCTACACCCCAGATTTTAGCGATCCCAGCTACGGATATTATAAAACCGCGGTAAGCCAGGCAAGCGTACCTTATCCTTATACCTACCAGAAGTATTCAATTTTAGAAAACGGGGTATATGGCTATCCGTCGGCAGGTAAGCAGGCAGGTATCAGCTTCGCACTGGATAATACCATCGAAGCTAAGTTAAAACCCAAAAGTACCGATACATCGGCTACAGAAAGAAAGATCACTTTATTGCAGGGTTTATCGTTTTCGAGCTTCTACAATTTTGCTGCCGACTCTATGAAACTGGCTAATATTCAGTTTTCGGGTCACACGGCTATTTTTAAGCAAAAGGTAAATATTAGTTTCAGCGGCTCGTTTGATCCTTATGTTACCGCTGTGCATGATTCTATCGCCAATAACACTATTGTACGCACCAGCCAGCGTATTAATAAATTCAGGTGGTCAAACGGGCAGTTTCCGTTGTTAAACCAATTGAGCATATCTATGAGTGGTAGCTTAAACTCGACATCGGCCAAAGCTCCCGGCACGCCTAATGTGAATACTTTACAAGGGGCAGGTGCCCCTCAACTGCAACGCCTGGCATTGGTAAACAGCGACCCTAATTCATATGTAGATTTTAATGTGCCCTGGAATATATCTTTAAATTATAGTTATAGTTACAGCAATTATCTTAACCAGGTATCTACCAGCAACACGCTGATGATAAGCGGGGATGTAAGCATCACTCAAAAATGGAAAATACAATATTCAACCAACTACGATTTTAAGGCAATGAAACTGGCCAGCGCTACTTCATTTTCCATTTATCGCGACCTGCATTGCTGGGACCTGTCGTTTCAATGGGTACCCTTTGGCTATTTAAAATCATATAATGTTACATTAAAGGTAAAATCGACTATTTTGCAGGACTTAAAACTGAGTAAGAGAAACGATTATTCAAGTAGCAGAACTTTTTATTAATTACTATGCTGGCAGAGATCATAACCATTGGCGACGAAATACTGATAGGACAAATTGTTGATACCAATTCGGCCTGGATGGCTAAGGAACTCAATAAAATAGGGGTAAGGGTAAAACAAATCTCGTCGGTATCTGATGACAGGGAACATATCCTTAAGGCATTGGCCGAAGCAGCGGGCCGCGCTAAGGTTGTTTTTATAACCGGTGGATTGGGGCCGACAAAAGACGATATCACCAAAAAAACATTAGCCGAGTACTTTGGCGTTGGTATGATGGAGGATAAAGACGCATTGGAAAATGTGGCGCGTATTTTTGCTAAATATAACCGGCCATTACTTGAAGTAAACAGATTACAGGCACAAGTACCGGCAAATTGCGAGATCATATTAAACAAAAACGGTACAGCGCCAGGTATGTGGTTTAATCATGATGGGGTGATATATGTATCGATGCCGGGGGTTCCGTTCGAGATGATGTATATGATGGAAGATGGCGTGATACCAAAGTTGAAAAATACACTTAAGCTGCCATCCATCATTCATAAAACACTTTTAACAGTTGGAGAAGGCGAATCGTTTTTGGCCGAAAGAATTGCAGATATTGAAGATACCTTGCCATCATATATTAAGCTGGCTTATTTACCCAAATTGGGCCAGGTTAGGCTGCGGCTGAGTGCTTTTGGTGATGACGTTGCTTTGATGCAAAAAGGCGTTGATGAATTTGCCGGAAAAATAATTGAACGCATAGGCCGGGTTTTTGTTGTTGCTGAAGACATTCCTTTAGAAAAAGCGATCCTGAACAAAATGGCCGAAAAAGGGCTTACTTTATCAGTGGCCGAAAGCTGCACCGGTGGATACCTTTCTCATCTTTTTACGCAGCACGCCGGTTCATCAAAAGTGTTTTTTGGGGGAGGAATTGTGTATTCGTACGAGTTAAAGGAGCATATTCTTGGCGTAAAGCCAGAAACTTTGGCAACTTTTGGCGCCGTAAGTGAGCAAACTGTGAAGGAAATGGTAGCAGGCGCATTATTAAATTTCAAGTCGGATTTTGCCATATCCATAACTGGCATAGCCGGCCCCGATGGAGGCACCGAAGATAAACCTGTTGGTACTGTGTGGATTGCGGTTTCGGGCAAGGGGAAATTGTTAGTAAAGAAATACACATTTGGCAACAAAAGGCAGCAAAACATCGAAAGGAGCGCTGTAACTGCATTGTCGATGTTGAATACTTTACTAACAGATGTTGCAGATTAACCTTCAAAATGCATAATTTTGTGCTTAAAGTATAATTTGTATCTATGGCCAAATATCAACTATTATTGCCAAAAATGGGTGAAAGTGTTGCGGAGGCAACCGTAATTAAATGGAATAAAAATCCAGGAGATCGCGTTGATGCCGACGAAGCAGTAATGGAGATTGCGACTGATAAAGTTGATTCTGATGTGCCATCACCCGTTGCCGGTAAATTAATAGAGCAGTTATACCAGGAAAATGATGTAGTGCAGGTAGGGGCGATAATTGCCATTATTGAAACTGACGAGCCGGAAACTGCAAGTGCCGGGCCCGGGGCTGAATTAACTCCTGAAGTTGAAACAACAATTCCTGCTATTGAAGTACCTCACGTAGCAGAATCAGCTGCCGCCGAAGAAAGTCAAACTGATTTTAAGGAATATACCCCGTTTAACGAAGTTAGGTATGATGCACCAGCGCCTGTGATTGAAAATCAAGAGGTGACAGAATATCAAACTGATATCGCGGCACCTGTTGATATCCCGGGAATTTCACAGCTTGAACCCCAGGCGCCATCGCCTTACGATCAGAATTTTAAAGGTGAAGGACGCTTTTACTCGCCTTTGGTACGTAACATCGCCAGCCAGGAAAACATCAGCATTGACGAACTTGATCGTATCCCCGGTACCGGGTCTGAAGGCCGTTTAACCAAAGATGATCTGTTAAGTTATATTCAGTATAAGAACTCCCCGGCATCTGCTCAAAAAACAGAAGTTCCTGTTGAAAACAATACACAAAGCATAGTACAACCCGCTGCTGAAGCTCCAGAAACAACTGTTGAGCCAACAAACGCTGTGTTACCTGAAGAAAGTGCGGTAAACCAACCGGATACTTTAAATGATGTGGTAACCGCCGAAGAGCTTGCCACTGCAATTMCGGAGCCTGAACCTGTTAGAGAGCCTGAGATTGTGGCACCACCTCAACTGCAACCTGTTGCGGAGCCTGTAAAAGCACCCGAGCCCAAAGCAGAGGCTGCACCGGCAAAACCGAGGCCGCCATTAAGCTCGGTTTCCGGAGCCGATGAGATTATCGAGATGGACAGGATGCGCCGACTGATTGCCGACCATATGGTGATGAGCAAGCAAACTTCGCCGCATGTTACCTCATTTGTTGAGGCTGATGTAACGGGCCTGGTTTTATGGCGCGAAAAGGTGAAAAGCAGTTTTGAAAAACGTGAGAATGAAAAAATAACCTTTACACCGATATTTATTGAGGCCGTAGTTAAGGCGATCAAAGATTTTCCGATGATTAACGTAACGGTTAATGGTACGCAAATCATTAAAAAGGCAGCCATCAATATCAGTATGGCAACGGCGTTGCCAAGTGGTAACCTGATAGTGCCGGTGATTAAAAAAGCCGATGAGTTAAACCTGCTGGGAATTACCAAAGCAGTTAATGACCTGGCTAACCGCGCCCGTATAGGTAAATTATTACCGGATGATGTTAGGGACGGTACATTTACAATAACCAACGTAGGTTCGTTTGGGAATGTGATGGGTACACCAATTATTAACCAGCCACAGGTAGCTATACTGGCAGTTGGCGCCATTAAGAAAAAACCGGCGGTAATTGAAACCCCACAAGGTGATGTAATTGCCATCCGCCACATGATGTTCCTGTCGTTGTCATATGACCATAGGGTTGTTGATGGTGCCTTAGGGGGCTCATTTGTGCGCCGCGTGGCCGACTACCTGGAGAAATGGGATGCAAACAGAGAGATATAAACAACTCTTCATATAAAACAACAAAGCCGGACTAATCAATCCGGCTTTGTTGTTTTCAAACTTCTTTTTTTGGAAACGGAACGGCGTTTTATAAAATATAAAAATTCCTTCTTTAGGGAGATTTACAGGAAAAACCCAGCTAATTGGGTTAACATAACTTAACGCATTTCAGATAAGATATTTATAAATATTTGATAGTCAGTATTTTATATTTTATCATGGTTAACACTAAACTGATCGCATAATTTAGGCGCATCCAAATACTTGTGCCTGTTGTTGGCCAATACAAGTGCCTTCGGTAGACGGATCATTTAACCAGGATCAGCCAGTAAAAATAAGGCGCTGTTTGATGCTTATATCTTACCGACGCCATAAACTCATTCCATTAGCTATTTGTATGCGTTTACCCTGGGGAGATTTAGTGCGGTTCTCTACTTTACCAACTCAAAACCCCAGTCTTTACCTTTATCCACAGCAGGTACACCTTTGGCCATCCAGACAGGCATTGGTGCACCTTTCAAAAAGTGGTCGAAATATTGCTGTTCGCGGATAGTAATATCTTTGCGGTTTTGCCGCTGAACCAGGTTATGTGCTTCGCCGTTATATTGCAGCAGCCAAACCGGTTTGCCCAGGCGGCGCAGGGCTGTAAACATTTCTATTCCCTGGTACCAGGGCACCGCGCCATCAGCATCATTACTCATAATCATAACAGGTGTTTGTACTTTGGGTAATTGGAATAAGGGTGAGTTCTCGATATACAACTCAGGCTTTTCCCATAATGTAGCGCCAATTCGGCTTTGTGTTTTCTCGTACTGAAACTGCCGGTTAACACCCGATTCCCAGCGGATACCGCCGTAGGCCGAGGTCATGTTGGCTACCGGAGCGCCGGCCCAGGCAGCGGCGTACATGTTGGTTTGGGTAACCAGGTAGGCCACCTGGTAGCCTCCCCAGCTTTGCCCCTGGATGCCTATATGCGCGCCATCAACCCATGAATTCTTTTTCAGAGATTCGACCCCAGAATTGATGAATTCAACTGCCGAAGCGCCCGGATGGCCTGTTTCATAGCTGATATCAGGCGCAAAAACCAAATAGCCGTTACTTACAAAAAATGAAATGGGCAGGCGCGAAGGGGTAGGCGCAGGGGGCAGGTAGTTATACAATCCTTCGGATAGTTTCTCGTAAAAATAAACTACCATGGGGTATTTTTTATTAGCGTCGAAATCCTCGGGCTTATATAATATCCCCGTTGACTTATAACCCTTAGGTGTAGTCCAGTGCACCAGTTCGGCCGTTCCCCAGTTGTATTGGGCCTGCTGGGGGTTGATACTGCTTAGCTTAGCCTCTTTTTTCAGGTCGGTTGACACGTACAAATCGGGCGAAGATTCATAATTCGCTTTGGTGTAGATGTAAATTGCCGCCTTTTTTGCCCGGGTTAAATCGCCATAGCTGTATTTGCCCCAGGTTACCTTTTCAGGCGGTGATTTGCTCTCGGGTGTTTTTACAAAATAGCCCCATTGCTTTGTTTCTTCATCCTGTGCCAGTAACCACATAGGCTGTTTTGAGGGAATAAATTTTTGTTCGGGATCGGTAATGTCGTACCGGATAATGAGTTTGTTTTTGCGCCCTATACCATTGGTAAAGTTTGTGGCGTCGCCCGTTGCCGGGTCAATGCTCCAGATATCGTACCGGTCGTAAATTAATATCGAGTTATCATCTTTTGTCCAGCCTGCTAAGCCGTAATCCTGGGCATAGTTGGGTACATCATTCAATTCGTCGCCCATTTTTGTGCCGATTGATTTAGTCAGGTTTGTTTTGGCGCCGGTCATGATCTGGTAGCTGTACCACTGCTGATCGGCAAAATTGAACCATGCCACAAATTGGCCGTCCGGCGAGATACGATAACTCGCTTTTACACCTTGGTTTATCAGCCGTTTGTTGCCGCTTTTGGTATCAATTAAAATGGCTTGTTGTTTGGTGTCGCCTTCCCATTGCGATTGTACGCGTGCGCCGGTATCTGTAACCCCCAAAACATAACGTGCGTCCTTATTCTCGGCCACAAAAACTTCGGGGATTGCCTTGCTGCCCAATTGTATCTGTTTGGATGTTGGGTCTTCGGGCCTGATTACAGCAAGATAGCTTCTTTTGAGTTCCTTTTGCAGGTTTTTTAGCTGTTGGGGCTGCAGGTAATCATCTTTATAATTCCAGATATCAAGCCGGGCTACTTCAAAATCAACAATGGTAGTATCGGCCGGTTTGGGGATAGGGGCGGTGCCAAAAAACAAGTTTGTGCCACTCTTGCTGAAATATATTTTACCATCGCCGCTCACGGCCCATTTATCGGGCATTGTTTCTAATCCTTCGGCGGCTATCACCGTAGCACTGTCGCGGGTTAGGTTGTAATAGTAAAGTTTAAATGGTTTTACCAGGGCTTTCTCGGGGTTCTTCTCGGCGGCAAAAGCAATTTGCCTGCCCGCGTCATCGATGGTTATGTTGTGGTAATTTCCCCTGCCTTTGCTGATAGCTTTTACTACATTTTTATCTACATCAAAAACATATAGGCCAGAAGTAACTTGCTTTTGCTTTGCCGGCGCGGTAACCGCAAAAGCCACCAGCTTACCATTCTTGCTTACCTGGTAATCGGTAACGTATTTAAATGTATGGGTTATGGTGCCTGCCAATTGTTTTACTGTAAGGTCGGCACCGTCCTGCGTTGACGGCGCGGTAGTTTCTTTAACAGCTTTTTTGGAGGTGTCGCCAGGCGAAGGCTTTTTTATTGTATCAGTAGCAGACAGATAGGCGATTACATTGGCGCTCTCGGCTATCTTAAAGTTTCTCACCGACGGTATTTTGATGATATTTTGGGTTGAAAGCGAAATAAATCCTAAAGTGTCCTTAGGGAACTCCGACTGTTTTTTCTTCTTGATCTTAGCCTGCCTGGTATCTTTAAAAAAAGGCCTGATCTGGAATACAGCGAATTTACCATCGCTGCTGAAACGCGCCGTATCGGCACGTGGTATTTGCAATTTGGTCGTGTTTTTTGAATCAGTTATCACCAGTTGGGCATCGCCCTCCTGCGGTTTCACAACATACATAATCCATTTACCGTCATTACTTATCCGCTGGCCGGTTATGCTTTGCCATCCGTCAAAAACAGCATGGTCTAACGGTTTTTTTGGGATTGTTTGAGCGGATAGGCTAACATTGATAGCCGATAAAAGGGTTATTAGTAAAAGTTTACGCATATCAACTTTGTTAACCATTAAATATGCTCAAAATTGCCCGCTTATAAAAATTAACCACGGGAAAGTTACAATGTAGGCGGAAGAAGAGACGGGTTAATCCGAAAAGTAAAAGCTTAGTTACTTTAGGGTAATTTGTTACATTTGATGAAGGATGAAATACTATTTTAAATTTGGCACCGGGTTGATTTTGCAATTAGTTATAACTGTAATATGGATACTTGTTATCTTTTTTAGCAAGAATATTTCAGCAGTGGCAAGTTGGTTTATTTACATAGGTTTTGCGTTTAACCTGATCAGCCTTTTCTATTCAAATTTAAGATCAATACTAGTAGCAATAAATAAAGAACCCCAGCTTGAATTTGATGAGGTTTGTATTTATGACCATGTTAAAAATGTAAAATATTATTGGGCAGATATTGACGAAATTGAGGAAGAAAACGGTTCACTCATGATTAAAATGTACCCGGTTGCAAAGCAAACTTCAACCGGCCAGATTTTAATACGCCAGGCTCCTAAAACTATCAGGCTTGGAAATGTGAACGCTTATTTATCAGAACTATTAACAATGTTGAATAGTTACAGTATAAAAGCTTTAAATACGGAAAAGTCGAAGAGTGAAAATTGAGTGTTTCTACTACAATTTTCACCGTCGACCTTTTCCTTCAGACTATATCATCGCCTTATTCAAAGCTTTTATAGCTTCGGCAAAATCTTCTCTTGCAACCAAAAACTGGATGTTTACCTTACGCAGGGCAAAGCCACAGCTTTTAATATTGATACCATTTTGTGCCAGTGCCGTTGCCGATTTGGCCAATAAACCCGGCTGATCCATATTAGAACCGATGAGGCATACCATTGCCATTTTTTCAACAGTTACTTTCTCGTAATCATCTTCTAATTCCTGTATCAGCTTTTTATTGAAATCCTTATCCCATATCACAATCGAGATACTGTTGGCGCTGGTGGCCTTAAAAGTATAGCTTACGCCATATTTATAAAATAGCTGCATGATATGAAAATCGGTGCCTACGTTGCCCACCATCGATGGGTCGTATATATCAATCATCATTACTTGCTCGGTTCCGGTAATTACTTCAACCCTTTTTTTATCACATATGTACTCGCGTGTGATTAGCGTGCCGGGATGTTCGGGTTGGAAAGTGTTTTTTATTCGCAGGTCAATATCATTGATCTCTAATGGTTTGGATGCTTTTGGGTGGATAGCCTCCATGCCCACATCGGCCAATTGGTCGGCCACATCGTAGTTGGTATTGCCCACCGGGAAACAATTTTCGACACCAACCAATTGCGGGTCGGCAGTACACAAATGGTATTCTTTATGTATTATGGCTTCCTGTGGTTTTACTTCAACAGCTATTTTACTAAAAGTAACTTCAGAGTATCCACGGTCAAACTCGCGCATAATACCTTCGGTTCCTTTGGCATAACCGGTTACAATAGTAATGGTGCCGGCAAAATCTATATGCTGCAGATCTTTCCGGATGCGCTGATCTATAGTTAAGGACCGGTGATCATGGAAGCCGCTTAAATCTACAAAAGTGGCATTGATGCACATATTTTGCAGAATATTGGCGAAAACAAACGCCGAATGACTTTCGCCTATAGATGCCAGGATTTCGCGTGCAGCCAGTAAAATATCGGCTTTATTTACATAGCCAGAAGCAAGGATGTTGGCAATATTTTCCAGGTAAGTTTGTGCGTCTTTAAGGCGTTGCTCAATAAAAGCATCGGCCTGGGCAAGGTTTAAGCCAAGGCCTTCATAGTTTTTATTGAGTTGTTTTAGTTTAACAATAAGTTCTTTAAGGGGCTTATGGAAATCTTTATAAGTTGCCAAACGGTGATAAACACCAGGGGCCTTGGTTTTTTTATTTTCGAGCAGAAGGTTGGTTACCCCCGAAAATGCCGAGACTACAAAGATGCGGTTGTAAAGCTGGTTGCCGCTGCGTTCAAACAGGATAATGTTTTTGATGACATCACCCAATGCGGTCATGGATGTACCGCCGATTTTTTCTACTGTTAACATTATTTTAAAACACGAATAGACACGAATTTTGTCGGATTACACGAATAAAAAACAAATTTCTGTCTATTTAGATATGAAAACTTTATATAATATAACTGCCTTTACGCTAATCCAATTCCTGAAATTCGAAATAACCGGCACTAACTAGTGTATTGCAGCATTGTCCCGAACCCAACCTAATTCGTGTAATTAGAAAAGATTTACGACAATTTGTGTGTCAATATTAATGCTCTTCCTTTTTATAAAGGTCGCCGGCCTTTTCGGCAGATAGCTTAATACCCTTTATCATCGCCGAACTAAAGCCATTGTGTTCCATCTCGTTAAGCCCTGCAATGGTACAACCGCTTGGCGATGTTACCTTATCAATTTCCTGTTCGGGGTGCGATGATAGCTGCAATAATAAATCGGCAGCACCTTTGGCTGTTTGCGCAGCCATTTTCAGTGCATCGCCGGCGTGAAAACCAATCTCCGTGCCACCTTGCGATGCAGCGCGGATAGAGCGCAAAAAGAAAGCAATACCACAGGCACAAAGTGCGGTAGCTGATGTCATTAATTCTTCATTAATCTGGATACTTACGCCAACGGTATCAAAAAGTGATTTTACCAGGTTAATGTTTTTATTGGTACCGTTATCGGTGGCAATACAGGTCATGGAGTGGCCAATGGCTATTGCGGTATTGGGCATAGCACGCACCACCTGCACGTTTAATTCTAGTTGCTGGCGGATATCGCTGCAGCTAACGCCGGATATTACTGATATCAGGAGTTGTTTTTCGGGCTTAATTGCAGGCCTTATTTCGTCAAGTAACTTATTTAACTGCTGCGGCAAAACTGCCAAAACTATGATATCCGACTTTTTAACAGCTTTTAAATTGTTATCGGTGGTATGGTAGCCTAAAGCGGCGTAATCTGCCAGCGCAGCTACATTTCTGCGTGTAAGTGTTATTTGCTGGGGTTTGCAAATACCTGCTTTAACCAACCCTTTGGCTAACGAAAGCCCGATGTTTCCAGAGCCCAAAATGGCTATTTGCTGTGATGCGTTCATGTGGTTTTACTTAAACGAGTTCCAAATGGTTTGTTGTTCTTTATATTTCCTAAATCGTCGCTTTTGCCAATTATTACCGCTTTTACGCCGCAGGCTATCGCTGTAAATGCATTATCGAGTTTAGGCAGCATACCGCTGTGTATAATTCGTTCTTTTTTTAATTCTTCATAATGCTCGGGGTTTATTTCGCGTATTAATGAGTCGTCATCATCAATATCCTGCAAAACCCCCTTTTTTTCAAAGCAATAAATCAGGGTTGTATCATATAACGATGCCAGGTTCACCGCTAATGCCGATGCAATGGTATCGGCATTAGTATTTAATAACTGCCCTTCGCCATCATGCGTTATCGCGCAAAAAACAGGGGTAAAGCCCGCTTCCATCAATTTGCTTATATTGCCCGGGTTTATAGAGTTTTCGTCGATATCGCCGACAAAACCATAATCGATGGTTTTTACCGGGCGTTTTTTTGCTTTTATAAAATTACCATCCGCACCTGTAAGCCCTATAGCGTTATTACCAAAACGTTGTAACTGAGCCACTATATTTTTATTKATGAGGCCGCCATATACCATGGTAACCACTTTTAGCGTTTCAATATCGGTTATGCGCCTGCCATCAACAAGCTTCGCTTCAATGCCTAAATCCCCTGCTATTTGTGTTGCTACCTTGCCGCCGCCATGTACCAATATTTTATATCCATCCAGCGTTTCAAAATCTTTCAGGAAATGATATAAGTTTTCGGAGTTATCTATTACATTTCCACCGATTTTGATAACATGCAGACTTTTTTTGACTGTTATTTCGGTCGATTTAATAGAAACTGTATCACTTTTGTTCATTCTTCACAATAATTTAACACGGCACTTGTTAATTTGACCGCATTTTAAATAGAAATCTGTTAAAAATAAGAAATTATAGTCTATTTCCTGTAAAAATGATTCAAAAATGATTGTTTGGTTACACTTGTAAGTTTACAATTTGATTATGAAATAATTAGTATACATCAATTTAAGGCATTAAACTTGCTGTAAATTTTTCCTATGGATAAAAAGAAAGGTACAAAGCCACGTGTTGTGATCATCGGCGGCGGTTTTGGAGGACTTGAATTAGCTAAGAACCTTAAAAATGCACCGGTTGATGTACTGTTGCTTGATAAACATAATTACCATACATTTCAGCCCTTGCTGTACCAGGTAGCTGCCGGTTCTATAGCTGCCGATTCTATTGGCTTTCCAATCAGGAGGATTTTTACAAAGCAGGAGAATTTCAGGTTTGCACTTGCCGAGGTTGAACAGATACACCCCGAAACCAATACGCTTACCAGCAATATAGGCACGATATATTACGATTACCTGATTATTGCAACAGGATCAAACACCAACTTTTTTGGCAACAAGGAAATTGAACATTTTGCTATGCCGATGAAGAATATCCCGGAGGCCTTAAACCTGCGTAGTTTGATATTGCAAAATCTCGAAATGTCGTTAGTCACCAAAGACCCGGAAGAGAAAGCGGCCCTGATGACTTTTGTAGTAGTAGGTGGAGGGCCAACCGGCGTGGAGCTATCCGGTGCGCTTGCCGAAATGCGCCAGCTGATTTTAATGAAAGACTATCATGGCTTGCGTAAGCATAATATGAAAGTTTACCTGGTTGAAGGTAAGGATGTTGTGCTTGGCGCCTTCTCGCCGGCAGCATCGGCAAAAGCAAAAAAGTTTTTGGAAGACATGGACGTCACCATTTACAATAGTGTACACGTGCAAAGCTATGATGGTGTTTTGCTTAAAATAGATGATGGCACTACCATACTTACCCGCAATGTTTTATGGGCTGCAGGCGTAAAAGGCGAGGTGCCCGCCGGCTTACCCCCAACTAATATTACAAGGGGTAACCGCATACAAGTTGATGAAATTAATAAAGTAAATGGTTATAGCAATATTTTTGCCATTGGCGATGTATCGGCTATGATTACCCCCGAAACACCGAATGGGCATCCGGGTGTGGCTCCTGCGGCTATCCAGCAGGGAGAGTGGCTTGCCAAAAACCTGGTGAGGATATTGAATAACCAGGCCACCGTGCCGTTTAAATATAAAGATAAAGGATCGTTAGCTACAATTGGGCGTAATAAAGCGGTGGCCGATTTAGGCAAGCTACATTTCCAGGGACTTTTTGCCTGGTTATTGTGGGGCTTTGTGCATTTAATGTCGTTAGCCGGGTTTACCAATAAGGGAATTATATTTTTTAGCTGGGCCATTAACTACTTTAATAAAAACAGCGACAACCGCCTGATTGTACGTTATTTTGATACGGAAACCCGGATGACAGATCCTGAGTCTAAATAAAATCAGTTGTTTAAAACATTGCGGCGTTTATTTTATTAGTAAAAAAGTAAACGCCTATGGATTTATTTGTTGTAATTGCTTTATTGGTTATTGTAAGCGCATTTTTCTCCTATTTAAATGCGCGCTTTATAAAACTTCCGGGTACCATCGGAATTGTTTTGATAGCCACCATAGTTTCTATCCTTATATTAATTGTTGATAAACTTGACCCTGCAACGGCTGGTTATTTAACTACCCTGGCCAAGAATATCGATTTTTCGAAGGTGGTGCTCAATATTATGCTGGGTTTCCTGTTGTTTTCGAGCGCATTTAATCTCGACGGGAAAAAGCTAAAAAAAGAAATGCGGCCTGTGTTGGTACTAAGCACGTTAGGTGTGATATTATCAACAGCTATTTTTGGTTTTCTTTTATACTACCTGGCCCCATTTTTTCATATCCACATGCCTCTTATTTATTGCTTACTGTTCGGCGCTTTGGTATCGCCTACCGACCCGGTGGCGGTTTCGGCAATTGTTAAAAACTCAAAATTGCCGGCACACCTTGAAACTATTATCTCGGGCGAATCGCTGTTCAACGATGGGGTAGGCCTGGTATTATTTGTGATTTTACTTGAGATAACCAATGTGGGCGAAAAAAATATTGAGGCTTCAAACGTAGTTATACTTATTTTGAAGGAAGTTTTTCTTGGAATTATTGCCGGGGCCGTTTTCGGGTATCTGGCACAGCGGCTCATGAAATCGGTAAAGGATTTTCAAACCATTGTGCTTATTTCTTTGGCTTTGGTAATGGGTTTATCGGTACTGGCTACAATTTTTGAATTTTCTATCCCATTAGCAGTAGTAACCGCAGGTTTGTTTGCAGGTAGTCATTCCATTAACCAGGATAATAAAGAGCGTTCGCATGAATCGTTGGAGAAGTTCTGGCAGCTGGTGGATGAAATGCTGAATACTATTTTGTTTGTGATGATTGGCCTGCAGCTTATCAATTTACCATTTGTGAATAATTATTGGGTTACCGGAAGCATCTCTATCGTATTTATATTGATAGCCCGTTGGTTAAGTATCATGCTACCGCTTACATTTTTAAGGCAATCATTAAAGGTAAACTACAGCAATATTAACGTAATGACCTGGGCCGGGTTAAGGGGAGGAATTTCGATTGCCCTGGCGCTAACTTTACCGAATACGCCCTATCGTCACCTCATCTTATCAGGAAGTTATTTTATAGTGATATTTTCGGTAATAGTGCAGGGGCTTACGCTTAATGCGATGATAAACAAGGCATCTAAGTACATAGAATAAGCGTTATTTTAATTTCGACATGTATTCGGCGATCTCGCTTTCAACAGAATCTTCGCTTTTACTTAGGGTATTGATAATGTTTTCACGCTCAAGTAATGATCTGTTCTGACTTAGCTTTTGTTTGCCTTGCAAATCGTCAACAATAATTTCAAATGCCACAATGCCCTTCATCATTTTTTGCTTGTAATCATCGGGAAGGTTATTCCATTGTTGCAGATAACCGGCTTCATAAGTGTTTATCATTTTGGTTAACAGGCCGGCAGTTTCACTCCCTTCGGCTAATAAACTTGCTTTTCCGTAGGCGTGTACAGCTAAATAATTCCAGGTAGGTACGTTAGTTTCCTTTTCGTAATTAGCGGGGGATATGTAAGCATGTGGTTCGGTAAATATCACCAATACCGGTTTATTAATTATGGCCGATGCCTGTGGGTTTGCTTTGGCAAAATGAGATAACAGCACTACCTTATTGTCGCGCTGTTCAATCAAAAAGGGAAGGTGGGTAGCAACCGGCACATTATTATCAGCAGTAATTATAGTGGCAAAACTATAGCGTTGCATAAAGCTAATGGCCTCTTGTTGGTCGGGAAACTTATTGAAAACCGGTATATACATAGTTCTCGAGAATCAAGAGTTAAGATTTTTGCTAAATATTTGCATCTATAAAAGCTGACTATAAACTTTCCAACATTTGCTTTAACACAGCCTGCGCCGCCCAAACTCGGTTACCGGCCTCATGTACAACAATACTGTTAGGCCCGTCCAAAATTTCGTCAGACAGCTCTAAGTTGCGGCGAACAGGTAAGCAATGCATAACCTTAGCATTATTGGTGAATTTTAATTTTTCGTTGGTCAGCATCCATTCCTCATTTTTACCCAATATGTTACCGTACGGCTCATAGGCTGACCAGTTTTTTACATAGATGAAATCGGCGCCCGCTAAGGCCTCCTCCTGGTTATAAATGATAGTTGCACCTTGGGTAAAATCGGCACAAAGTTCATATCCTTTAGGTTGCACGATGGTAAAATCAACATCAGCCTTGCACATCCACTCAGAAAATGAATTTGGCACGGCTTGCGGCAGCGGCTTAATATGCGGCGCCCAGGTTAATACAACTTTAGGGCGGGCAGTTGTTTTTAATTCTGTTATGGTAACCAAATCTGCAAGGCTTTGCAAAGGATGGCGGGTAGCCGATTCCAGGCTCACCACAGGTACCTTGCAAAACTCCACAAACTTGTTAAATATCATTTCGCTATAATCTTCCTCGCGGTTACGAAGGCCCGGGAATGAACGCACCCCGATTATATCTGCATACTGGCCCATAACACCTGCGGCCTCGCGGATATGCTCAACCGTTGTTCCGTCCATAACAACGCCATCGCGAAGCTCCAGTGCCCAGCCTTCTTTATCGATATTAAGCACCATTACATTCATGCCCAGGTTAAGGGCTGCCTTTTGGGTGCTCATGCGTGTACGCAAACTTGGGTTTAAAAATACCAATGCAAGCGTTTTATTTTTGCCCAGTTGCTGATTGGCATAAGGGTTTTGCTTAAGCGCCAATGCTTCTTTTACAAGGGCATCAATATTGGTAACATCGTTTACAGAAGAAAATAGTTTCATCGGTCGGGTTTATTATATATTGCGATCTATTGATTTAAAACATCTACAAAGGCTTCCAGAAATCTATCCGCATGAGCCCTGGCTAAGTTTAAAGCAGGCAATAGCCTTACTACGTTAGGTTTAGCCTCTCCTGTAAAAATATGGTGTTTAAATAAAAGTTCTTTACGCGCGTGGGCCAATTCTTCGGGCAATTCAATCCCGATCATCAAACCACGTCCCCTTACCTCTTTAACCTGCTCCAGTTTTTTAAGCTCCTTTATCAGATACTCGCCAACTGTAGCTGCATTTTGCATCAGGTTGTCCTGTTCCATTACTTCCAGCACAGCTAATCCGGCGGCGCAAGCTAAATGGTTGCCACCAAATGTGGTACCTAACATGCCATAAGCAGGCTGTATTTTTGGCGAAATAATGATGCCGCCAACCGGGAAACCATTCCCCATTCCTTTGGCCATGCTATATATATCGGCATCAACTCCTGCAAAATCCTGCGAGAAGAATTTGCCGGTACGCCCATAACCACATTGAACAGAGTCGGCTATAAAAACAGCGTTATACTCATCGCATAACGACCGGATTTTTTGCAGAAAACTTTCTGGTGCTACCTGGATACCGCCAACGCCTTGGATGCCCTCGATTATTACGGATGAAATTTCGTTTTCGGCAAAAGCCAGCGCCAAAGCAGCTTCATCAGCCCATGGCAAAAATATTACATTGTCGGTTTCGTTAATAGGGGCTACAATTTTTGGGTTATCAGTAACTGCAACAGCTAAAGATGTGCGCCCGTGAAATGCCTTGGTAAATGCAATAACTTTCTTTTTACCATTATAAAACGATGCCAGTTTTAAAGCATTTTCGTTTGCTTCGGCACCGGAGTTGCAAAGGAATAGTTGATAATCTTCTTTACCTGATACCTTACCTAATTTAGTGGCCAGCTCTTTTTGGATTGGGATTTCGATAGAGTTGGAGTAAAAACCAAGTTTGTGCAGTTGACCTTCTAACCGTTTTACATAGTGTGGATGCGTATGGCCAATAGATATTACAGCGTGACCGCCATACATATCAAGGTATTCGTTGTCCTGGGCATCATACACAAGGCTACCCTGGCCTCTTACTATATTTATTGGATTGATAGGATATACGTCGAATAATTTCATTTTCGTTGAGCTTAAAGCTAAAAGCTTAAGGCAGAAAGCCTTTATTTTCTTAGCGTCTTTATTAAGCCAATAAGCATGGCCTTTACTTCGTTAATTATTTTATTAGTTTGTTGGTATAACTCATCATTAATATACGATAAGTCTTTGCACATTAATAAACAATACTCTAATTCGTGAGCGGAACCTAAAGCTTGATCTAAAAAATGAACGAAATCACGCTCGGTGTTTCTGCCACAACCCTCAACTATATTTAAGGGAATTGAATAAGATGCCCGCTTTGTCTGACTCGTTATATCATATTGTTCGCTTTTAGGGAATTTAGGAAGTATGGTTGAGTAAATGAACATGTTAAGTTCGTGCTCTTTTTTCCATACCTCATATTTTTTATAATCCCTCATGCGTAAACTAAAAGCGGAAGGCTTAAGGCCTAAAGCTTATTTTCTGATTGTTGATACCAGGCTTATTCAGCCTAATTAAAACTTTGTTAATTATCGGCAACAGCTTTTATTTTCAGCTTTAGGCTTTAGGCCTTCGGCTTTTAGCTAAAAAGCGGTCGCCTTAAGTCGTAGTCCTGCGCGCTCGTCCAGTCCGAATATTAAGTTCATGTTTTGTACTGCCTGGCCCGATGCGCCTTTAAGTAAATTATCCATAATGCTGACAATGAATATTTTATTGCCATGTTTTTGCACTTGAATAAAGCATTTGTTGGTGTTTACAATTTGCTTTAAATCAATATTCCTGTTGGTTACGTGGGTAAATGGATGCCCCTCGTAATAGTTTTGATATAGCGTTAAAGCTTCATCTTCGCTTAAATCGCTTTCTGTGTATATCGATGCGATAATACCACGTGTAAAGTCGCCGCGGTAAGGCACAAAGTTGATGGCTTTATCGAAACCAGACTGTAGCTGCTTTAAAGATTGGCCTATCTCATTCAAATGCTGGTGATTAAACACCTTGTAAACAGATAAGTTATCATTACGCCATGTAAAATGCGAAGTGGCTGCCAGGCTTTGGCCTGCGCCTGTTGAACCGGTAGTCGCGGTAATGTGTACCTCGTTGTTTAACAATCCTTTTGATGCCAGGGGCAATAATCCCAATTGCAAACAAGTAGCAAAACAACCCGGGTTGGCTATGTTTTCTGCCGTTTTAATGGTCTCCCTGTTTAACTCAGGCAAACCGTATGTGAAGTTTTTATTTTTTACTTTTGAATTTTGACTTAAACGAAAGTCCTGGCTAAGGTCAATAATCTTTACTTCGTCTGGAATCTCATTCGCGTCCAAAAACTTTTTAGCATCGCCATGGCCAACACAAAGGAATAACACATCTATATTAGTATTAAACTCTGCGGCGAATTTCAGGTCGGTATCACCAAATAAATCGGTATGTACCTCGTAAATATAATTGCCTGCATTGCTGTTGCTATGTACAAATGCAATATCAACGTTAGGGTGGTTAATGAGAATACGCAGCATTTCGCCGCCGGTATATCCCGCACCGCCAATAATGCCTGCACGTATTTTATTTAATGTTGATCCTGTCATTATTTGTTGATGGATATGAATATAAAATAAACTCCAGGTCACTTTGATCATAATTGCTGATGAAGTGTTTTTGCCCTGGTAATATTTCGATGCCCTGCTCTGGCTTTAAAACGGTTGTTTCTCCATCAATGGAGAAAGTTGCCCGCCCTTTCAAAATAAAGAACAATTGAGTTGCCTTTTCATGGTAATGTAATTGTTCGGCCGTATCTGGCGGCATTAGCTCTTGTTTTACAGATAATGCATCTGTATCAACAAAAGTCCAGCCGTGGCAGTCATCGCCCCAGTTATAATGCTTCAGGCATTCTCCTTTTGAAAAGGTTACGTTTATCATTTGCTTTCGCCGTTTACTTTGTGATAGATCATTACCTGGTTGCCAAATATTTTAGAAAAGCCTTTAACGTCTTCGCCGCTCCAGGAATTATTCATTTCGCCGTAGCTACCAAATTTATTCGACATCAGATCATGATCCGATTCAATACCTACAACCTGGAAACGGTATGGGTGTAATTGCACAAATACTTTACCGCTTACGTTTGCCTGGGTATCGCTTAAAAATGCCTCCATGTTGCGCATAATTGGGTCATGGAACTGGCCTTCATGCAGCCAGTTACCGTAGAATGCAGAAAGCTGATCTTTCCAGGATAGCTGCCATTTGGTTAGCACGTGTTTCTCTAAAGTATGGTGAGATTTTATAATTACCATTGGCGCAGCAGCCTCAAAGCCTACCCGTCCTTTAATACCAATAATGGTATCGCCAACGTGAATATCCCTGCCAATGCCATATGGCTGCGCTATAGCCTGCAAAGCCTGGATGGCTTTGGTTGGGTGATCATATTTCTCACCGTTAATACCAACTAATTCACCTTTTTCAAATGTAAGCACAAGATCTTTCACTTCAGATTCGGTTACTTGAGTTGGCCATGCTTCTTCAGGTAATCCTAAGTTTGATGTTAAAGTTTCTTTACCACCTACAGATGTACCCCAGATGCCTTTGTTAATTGAATACTTAGCTTTCTCGAAGTTCATTTCCACACCATGATCTTTCAGGTATTGGATTTCCTCTTCACGGCTTAATTTTAAATCGCGGATAGGGGTGATGATCTTAACTTCGGGAACCAGGATGTTAAAGATCATATCAAAACGTACCTGGTCGTTACCTGCACCGGTGCTGCCGTGGGCAACAAACTCGGCGCCAATTTCTTTGGCGTAGTTAGCAATGGCAGTAGCCTGGCTCACACGCTCGGCACTTACCGAAAGCGGGTAGGTATTGTTTTTTAAAACGTTACCATAAATCAAAAAACGAACACAGGTATCGTAAAAGTTTTTAGTTTCATCAACCACATGGTGCGATGTAACGCCCATTTTATAAGCGCGTTCTTCAACCCCTTTTAGTTCTTCGTCGCTGAAGCCGCCGGTATTTACAATTACCGAATGAACTTCATAACCAAGGTCCTGTGTTAAATATATACAGCAAAATGAGGTGTCTAATCCGCCGCTGTATGCTAATACTACTTTCTTTTTCATTCTTTTTTTAGAGGTAAAAGGTTAAAGGCGAAAGGTTAAAGGTTTTCGCCCCGTAAAAATTTTATGAAGCCAATTAACATGGCTTTTATCTCGTTTATTGCTGTGTTAGTATTTTCATAAATTTCTTTTGATATAAATCCCAAGTCATAAATCAGGTAACAAGTATATTCTACTTCATGCGCAGATCCTAAGGCATTGTCAAGATAATGAACAAAATCACGATCCGTATTTTTCCCACAACCTTCTACAATATTCAAAGGAATGGAGTATGTTGATCTGCGCAATTGGTTGGTTAAAGCAAATCTTTCTTCTACAGGCATTATTGGTAGAATATCGGCATACACCTGCTTGGTAAGCAAATGTGATTTTTTCCAAACATCTAACTTTTTATAATCCCTCATTTACCTTTACTTTTCCTTTTAACTATAGTTAGTTCTACCTTTTGCCTTTGACCTTTCACCTATCGTTTTCTGCCTTTTACCTTTGCCCTTTCGCCTTTCACCTCTAATCGTGGTGAATTCGTTTCTTAATTGCATTTTCTATCCTTTCAAGCAGCGTTGCCTTGTGCGTAATGCGTTTCATCTTTTCCTCGTCCTGCTTCATTTTTTCGGCAGGATCAAAAAGCATGGCGGTGCACATGCAGTTTTTGCGGCCTTTGCTCATCAGGATGTCGTAGTTAACRCAGCTTTTGCAGCCGGCCCAAAAGTTTTCGTCCTGGGTAAGCTCGGAGTAGGTTACTGGTTCGTATCCAATTTCTGAATTTATTTTCATTACCGCCAGGCCTGTGGTTAGCCCGAATATTTTGGCTTCGGGATATTTTTTACGCGAAAGCTGGAAAATAGCATGTTTTATAGCCTTTGCAAGTCCCACTTTGCGGAAGTTGGGGTTAACAATCAGGCCTGAGTTGGCAACAAAGTCGCCGTGGCTCCAGGTTTCAATGTAACAGAAGCCGGCCCAGGTACCGTCTTTATGCAAGGCGATAACTGCTTTGCCTTCCAGCATTTTGTTGGCAACATATTCTGGCGAGCGTTGCGCAATACCCGTTCCGCGCGCTTTGGCCGATTCGGCCATTTCATCGCAAATCATTGTGGCGTAATCTACATGCTGTGCTGTAGCAACCTGAATATCAAAATCTTGTATGGTCATTTAAATAGATAATTACCGTTAAATTAATTGGCTTTTAATCGCCTTAATAATTAGATGGCTTTTTTACAAAGAAGTTTAATAAAATCTTTGAGGGGTTAGTACGGGAAATTAATTCAAACCCTTGGCATATAGGGCCTTCGTCGGGAAGGGCAGGATAAAAAAACAGTTGAACCCAAAGCAGCGGCAATGGGAGCAAATGATGCTCTTGTTGCGGGCTTATTTAAGCTTGGTTGATTCATTTTTTTGAGGTATTACTGTGTTTTTAATTTGGGTGCAAATTAGGCCATAAATTTTTACTTATACAAGAAAAAACTTACTTTATAACATTTAAATGGAATTGAGGTAATCTGGCCGATATTATCCCTTTGAAAAACAGTAAAATAAAGTTATCGCTATTTAATTCTGGCGGGCCATGAAATGCTGTGAAAATGATACACAAATACTCAAAATTATGCCAAAAAGACAATACAAAAGTTCAATTAATTTCAACTTTTGTGATACTAATTAACACTTTTACGCACCTACCGATAAATCAATGAATTTGAAGACGGGCCAGTGTGCCCGATGACTTTATTTTCCCTGCGCGATGAGCCCGATGGCGTCCTCCCGCGATTTGTTTTCAATGGCCATCACAAATTCTATCGGGCCGCCGCCTTTGCCGCAGCCGAAACATTGGAACATATTTTTTTCTTCGTAAACCATTAATGAGGTAGCCTGGTCTTTGTGGAAGGGGCACTTACCTTTAAGCGCTTTCCGGCTTACTTCGAGCAGGATATATCTGGAGACGATTTGTACGAGGTTGGGTTGGACAGGGGTAGAGATAGATTCTGACATAAACATATAAGATGGGCGAAAATAAGAATTAATCTGCCAGGGGCTAAAACTTTTCGTTACTTAATCAGGATGCCCCGGGATTGTTAACTGAAGAAAGAGAAAGAATACTTATTTTGGCGAAGCGCAAATCTGTTTAAATATATAAGCCATTTTTTTTGGACTAAGCGTATATCAGCAACCGATTGTCGTATTTAACCTTTTAACATTTACCTATGGATCGCGTAGCATTTAAAATGAAGCTTTTTCCCGGCTTCGAGCAGGAGTACAAAAAACGGCATGATGAAATATGGCCCGAATTATCGGCACTGCTAAAAGATGCCGGGATAAGCGATTACGCCATCTTCCTGGATGAGGACACCAACAGCCTGATAGGCGTTTTGAAAGTAGCCGATAAGGCCTTGCTGGATACTCTGCCTGCAAGCCCCATTATGCAAAAATGGTGGGCCTATATGGGCGATATTATGGAGAGTAATCCCGATAACTCACCGGTGAGTACCGCGCTAAAAGAAGTTTTTTATTTGCCGTGATGGTTTAGATATTTTGAAACTTCTCGCGTTTACGCGGCCGGAATTGCCAAACAAGAAAAACTACATGTCGGTGTTCAACAGAAACTTCCAAATAGTCGTTGTTTTGGTGCTTTTAATAAGTGCCGGAGCAGCAAATGCCCAGGTAACGTGGCCGTAGTTACCTGGCAAACCAAACCCTGGGCCCGCTGGTGCTGGGAGGGCGGTGCGGTAAACAAAAAGGACCTGGCCTGGAATATGCAAAGCTATCATGACGCTGGTTTAGGCGGAATGGAAATAACACCCATATACGGTGTAAAAGGGCATGAAAGCGAGTTTATACCGTATTTGTCGCCGCAATGGGTTGATATGCTGAAATATACGCTACAGGAGGCTAAGCGGTTAGATATGGGCATCGACCTGGCCAACGCCACAGGCTGGCCTTTCGGTGGCCCCTGGGTAACAGACCAGGATGCGAGTAAGGAGCTATTCTGGAAAAGCTATGACCTGAAGGGAGGGGATAAATTAAATGAACCTGTTGTGTTTATACAACAACCCCTGGTACGGGCCGACGGCCAGGCGCCAAAAATCATCGACCTGGTTGAACCCATCAGTAGTAATACAAACCTGCAATTGATGGCGCTTGACCAGGTACGGTTTGAAAAACGCTTACCGCTCACCGTTTTAATGGCCTACGATGGCAAAGGGCGGGCCCTGAACCTGACCGATAAAGTTGAGCCCGATGGCAAACTAAGCTGGACGGTACCTGCCGGTAACTGGAAGCTATACGCGCTTTTTATGGGATGGCATGGTAAAATGGTGGAGCGGGCCGCCCCCGGTGGTGAGGGCTATGTGATTGACCACTTTTCGAAGCCGGCGCTGGATCATTACCTGGATAGGTTTAACCAGGCATTCAAAGGACAGGATGTAACTGGCATCCGTGCGTTTTTTAATGATTCGTACGAAGTTGACGATGCCCGCGGGCAATCAAATTTTACACTGCAGTTTTTTGATGAGTTTGTTAAACGCCGTGGCTACGATCTTCGGGATCATTTAACGGCCCTGTTTGGTAACGATGGAAAAGAAAATAATAACAGGATATTGTGCGATTACCGTGAAACCATATCCGATTTGTTGCTTGACAATTTTACCAAACCCTGGCACGAGTGGGGTAAATCAAAAGGCGCTTTAATCCGTAATCAATCGCACGGTTCGCCATCCAATATACTTGATCTGTACGCGGCTGTTGACATTCCTGAAACCGAGGGGGATGATATTTTGCGCTTTAAGTTTGCCACCTCGGCGGCACACGTTACCGGTAAACTGCTGGCTTCGTCCGAGTCGGCAACCTGGCTTAATGATCACTTTTTGACCTCTTTAGGCGATGTTAAACAGGCTATTGATAAATATTTTGTTGGCGGTGTTAACCATATTTTTTATCATGGTATCAGTTATTCACCAAAGGATGCGCCATGGCCCGGCTGGTTGTTTTATGCCGAAGTACATTTTAACCAGACAAACCCATTCTGGAACAATTTTTCAACCCTTAATGAATATATAACCAATTGCCAGTCGTTTTTACAGCAAGGCAAGCCTGATAACGACGTATTGGTTTATTATCCCTTGTTCGATAGTTTTTCGGAACCCGGCGAAAAAGGTTTACTTAAGCATTATGATGCCATGAAACCCGATTTTAGCGGTACCGGTTTTGAAAATTCAACCCGGGAGATGCTAAAAAAGGGCTACACTTTTGATTTTATATCAGATAAGCAGATAATGGGGCTTCAAACTTCCGGAATCAACATTGCCACCGGCGGGGTAAGTTACAAGACTATTTTATTACCCGATTGCAGGTATATCCCGTTGGAAACATTCCATAAAATAATGGATATGGCAAAGGCAGGAGCAACAGTGGTGGTGTATAAAAACCTGCCAACAGATGTGCCTGGATATGCCCGTTTAAATGAGCGCGAAAAAGCATTTCAGGATTTACTGGCCGGGTTAAACTTTATCCCGGCGGTCAATGGGGTTAAAGCGGCTGCCATTGGCAAAGGCAGGTTTTTAATTGCTGATGATATAATGCCCTTGCTGGATGCCGCGGGAATAAACAGGGAGCGTATGACTGATGATGGCCTTCAATTTGTACGCCGAACCTACAAAAGTGGCAACAGCTATTTCATCGCCAACAATAGCGATAAAGCCATAGATGGTTGGGTGGACCTATCCGTTAATGCAGCATCAGTAGTTGTATTTGATCCAATGACAAAAATTTACGGATTGGCGATGAGCTGGAAACAAGGCAAGGGCCAAACCGGTGTTTACCTGCAATTACAACCCGGACAAAGCTGCATTTTGCAAACGCTACCTGCAAAAATTAATATCACAAATTATGAATATTACCAGCGTGCAGGTAAACCGGTAGCTGTAAATGGAACGTGGACGCTTGCGTTTACCCAGGGTGGCCCAACCCTGCCGCACCCGGTACAAATCGACGACCTCAAATCATGGACGGCGTTAGGGGGCGATGATTTTAAAGCTTTCTCCGGAACAGGCAGCTATTCAATCACTTTTAAAAAACCGGCACAAAATGCGGTAGCCTGGCAACTGGACCTGGGCGAGGTGCATGAAAGCGCCGAAGCTTATCTTAACGGTAAAAAGTTAGTAACGCTAATCGGTCCGCCATATGTAGTTACCATTCCTTCGCGGCAATTAAGGTTCATTAACCAGTTGCAGATAAAAGTGACTAACCTGATGGTTAACCGCATTATAGATATGGATAAAAAGAATATGCCGTACAGGGTATTCTACAATACCAATTTTCAATCGCATAGTCCTGGTTCCAAAGGCCCGGATGGGCTTTTTACCGCGATAAACTGGCAGCCAAAGCCATCTGGTTTGTTTGAGCCGGTTAACCTGAGGCCGGTTAAATATTTGTTTATTAAACCGGGCCATCCTAATAATCCTCTAAATAAATATCTTAAAAACTAACCGGTAAGCTATGATGAAAAACTTAATGGGTAAAAATGCAGGCTTAAGCTTATTGCTGATAGTAGTGATGATGCTGTCTTCTTTTATGCTGATAAAACCAGCCGATAAGCCAACATTTTACGTGATCGGCGATTCAACCGTGAAGCATGGTAAAGGTGTAGGCGATGGCGGTTTGTGGGGGTGGGGCGACTTTATGGCCCAGTATTTTGATACAACCCGGATAGCAGTTGAAAACGATGCCCTGGGTGGCACCAGTAGCCGCACTTTCCAAACCCTGGGGCTATGGGACAAGGTGCTGGCAAAGGTAAAACCCGGCGACTTTGTAATTATGCAATTTGGCCATAACGATGCCGGCGTATTGGATGATACCGCCCGGGCACGCGGAACCATCAAAGGTATTGGCCCCGAGCAACAGGAAATATACAACCCGGTACGGAAAATACAGGAGGTGGTACACACCTACGGCTGGTACATGCGCAAGTATATTGCCGATGTAAAGGCCAAAGGCGCAACGCCAATAATTTGTTCGCCGGTACCGCGCAATTTTTGGAAAGAGGGCAAGTTTGCCGGCCGCAGGAACAAGGACAGCTACGGCCAATGGGCCAGTGAAATAGGTGAAGAAACCGGAACCTATTTTATCCATCTGAATAAAATGATAGCCGATGATTATGAAGCCGAGGGCGAGGCAAAAGTAAAGTCGACCTATTTTGGTACCGATGCTACCCACACATTTGAACCAGGTGCGCAGTTAAATGCAAAAATTGTAATCCAGGGCATTAGGTCGTTAAATACTTTGGCGTTGAATAAATATTTGAAGTAGTAACTGTTATGACATTGTCGCAAATGGGGCTGTAGAGACGCATAATTTGCGTCTCCCCCAGGACATTCAGGCTTTGCCAGGCCGATTTGCATGTGTGATTTGCATGCGGGAGACACAATTATGTGTCTCTACATTGATTGAAAAAATAACTTTGATAAACAGTAACTTATAATTTGTGCTGCTTCCAGCTACCTTTCAGGTACAAAAAGCACAGCATCTGCAACCGTGGCCCCGTCGGCATTTTTGTTGGAGATTTGTACGTAAGCCTGCTTGCTTTTTGATAAACTGTATAATCCCAAAGCAACCCATTCACCCGATGCTTGTCCTTCAACCTGGATAGCTGCCTGGTCAATTGTTTTTTCAGTTGCGTTTGTTCCGTCAAAAACGGTGATCTGCGTTTTTGCTGAAGCATTTTTAGTTTTTGGGAAATAAACGTACACGTTATAGCTACCATCTTTAACAATAGCCGGTTTGAACTTAACTGAATTAAGCGCGCTTGTTTTGGCCGTATCAATAAAATAAGTTGGACCGTAACCACCCGATTGTGCAACTTTCCAATCGCCGGTTATTTGAACGTGAGCGATATCATCATTATCAACCAATACCTCGGGTGTGCTGCCATTTGCAAGCGGATTGCTTTTCAATAGTTTCTGCACCGCTGTAATATCCACCATTTGCACGGGTATTTTTCTGTCAATAGCCTGGCAGGCGGCAACGGCAGCCGACTGGCTTAATACCATAAAAACAGGTTCCATACGAATGGAACCGTAAGCAATGTGCGAAGCGGAAAGACAAACCGGCACTAAAATATTTGAAGCCTCTGCCGGTTTTGGAACAATGGCCCTGTATGAAACCGGGTAGGGGCCAAAACCGCCCACTTCAACATTGCCTTCATTTTTAACCATCCCATCAACCACCTGCCTGTCGCAATTGTGCGAGTCCATGGTATAAGCGGCCATGCCGATACCATCATTGGCAACCTCTTTTCCCTGGCAGTATTGCTGGGTCATTACCAACTGGCCTACCATCCTGCGGGCCTCCCTGATATAAAGCTGGGGAGTCCAGTTTCCATGATCTATATATTCGTCTTTTGGATAGCCCCATTGTTTCATTTCATTACGTATGTTAGCCGGTATCCGCGGATCGTTACCAAGAAAATATAGAAAGCCTTTTGTATAGGTTTCATGCACTTTCTGGATTTTTGATCTTGTTTCATAATCAGCTTCGGGGTAATCCCAGTTCATGCCTATCATATCGGTAGAAAAACCACCTTTATTATTAATGTCAGTCTTCCCATTAGGCATTTTGCTTATGATCAGCACATCGTTAATTGATTTCCAGGGCGCTTTTTCCTTCAAGCGAAGCAGCAATTCATATTTTTGAGCATCGTAGTTTTGCGGCCTGGTAATGTCTATCCGATTTTCAGGTATGTTGGTTAAGGTAATGCGGAAGTTATAAGCCTGTACCTTTTTATCTCCAGAGCCATTTGCCTGTAAGCTGGTGTTAGCTATCCCCCATAATAAACCGCTTTTTGGGTCGCCGGGTATTTTATAAGGGTCAATACCCTCGGGAAACTGGTGACCATCCATTAATTCAACACCGTTTATGGTTTCATGGTACTGGCTGTTTGCCTCCCGCCCAACCGTGTAAGAAACACCCGAGCGGGCCATCAAATCACCTTCGTAGGTGCAGTCAATAAATTCCTTTGCTTTAATAGTTATATGGGTGTCGGCGGTTGGGTTCAACGAATTTTCAACTAGCATTCCGGTTATCATATTACCGCTCTTATTTACTTTGATAAGGCGGTTTCCCATTAAAACAGTAAACCCCGCCGTTTTTGCGTATTCGTTAAAAATAGCCTCGGCCACTTTTGGCTCAAATATCCATTGCTCAAATTTTCCGTAATGCTGCCCAATCTTCCTGTAAAAATCCCTGGCCAGGCCGGTCACCACATATTTATTGCCGATGTCGGTATAGCCTAAGCCACCCGATGTCATGCCGCCCAAATGATTTCCGGGCTCGACCAATACTACTGTTTTGCCCAATTTTTTTGCTGTATAAGCCGCAATTACCCCCGCGCAGGTGCCGCCATATATACAAACATCGGTTTCAATCGCTTTAGTGCTTTGTGCGCTGACGGGCAGTATCGCACAAAAATGAGCTACTATGATTAAAAGGATAATTACTTTAAAATTTTTCATGGTTGATTGTTTAAAGGTCAGGCACCGCAATACCGGCTATATTTATTTGGGTACCTGCACCGCACTGTCATTAATTACAAACGGGTGCTGTTGCAGCATACGGTAAACTTCGGCCCCTGCCAATAATACCGGGCCGTAGCCATGTGCGGCATAGTTGTTTACCGGCCGATAGTAATAAAAAGCAGGATCGAACCCCATACCTGTACCCACGCAGGTGCCTTCTACCTGGCCCTTACTATTTACCCTGGTGCTCACCGCGTTCCAGGCAAGCAGTGTCGCAGGGCCGTAAGCTTTGGCATCCAGCCAGCCCTTGTTAATGGCCCTGGCAAAGCAATAGGCGTAAATCGCTGTAGCCGAAGTTTCAAGGTACGAATCGTTACGGTCAAGCAGCTGGTGCCAAAAACCGGTTGCATCCTGGCGCTGCGCAAGGCCGGCTGCATGTTTTTTTAGCATTTCTAATAAAACCGCTCGCCCGGGATGGTGGTTCGGCAGCGCGTCAAGTAATTCAATGGTAGTTAAAATAGCCCAGCCATTTGCCCTGGCCCAATGAAACTGGGGGTGCGGGTCCATATCCTGAACCCAGCCATGCATAAATAATCCACGTTCAGGGTTAAACATTCGTTTGCTGAATAATTGGTACTGCTTTACTGCTTCGTCAAAATACTTTACGTCGCCGGTAAGCGAGCCCATTTGTACCAAAGCCGGAAGGCTCATATACATATCATCAAGCCATAGGGTATTTGGATGTGGCCGGTTGCGTGCCAGCGTTCCATCGGCCAGGCGAAATTGTTTTGTGAGGATATAATTGATGTAGTTGTCAATTATCGGCCGTAAATCTGCCTTTACGGTCCCGGTTTTTACAGCTTTGATCATCGCCGCAGCCATTGAGCCCGCATCGTCAAGCGCCTCGGGGGCAATTACCGACTTTACAGGCGTTACTGCCTGAGGGGATGTTTTGAGGTAGGTTTTAAAGGCAGCAACAGCGTTACCAATATAACTCAACCGGTTTACGGTATAGTCTGTAAATTTTTTATCCCCGGTTGCTGCGCCTGCTTCCAGCATCCCGGTGTAAGTTACACCCCATTCATAGCTGATCAGCCTGAAATCGCCATCGGCAAAAACGCTATTGGCGTTTACGTTGGCCAAATTATTGATTGCCTGACCGCCCGGTTTGTCAATGAGCTGATAGGGGGTAACCGCATCCAGGTAATGGTATACTTTATTCAGCACGGCTTTAACATCGGCTTGTTTGGTTTCCCCGTATGGTGTTATATAAGCAGGCTTAAGCAAATGTAAGGGAGCCGTTGCATCGTTGTTTTTCGAAGCCGTAGTTTGACCATAGGATGCAAATGATATTGTTTGTATTAAAAGCGTAATAACAAAGCAGTTTATAACAAATTGCAAAAGCAGGCAATTGCCGGTTGTACTGTTAGGTTGGCTCATGAAATAATGTAATTGGTAGTTGGTTGATGTATTCGGTTATAAAGTTATGATATTAGATGTTCTGGAGGGAACATTAAGTCAAAAATCAAAAATCAAAATTCAAAATTCAAAAAGGTTTTTTGGTCTAGTGGTGAGAAGCTTTCTAAAAATAAAAAACAGACCGTCATTGCTTTGTGCTTACTCATCACATGTTGGATTTTCGAGGTGCGTAGGCCTGTCTCCCTGAGTAACCTTTATTTGCGCACAAAAGATTGCATTGTAAATGACACTTTTTTTTCAATTGATAATCAGTAAGTTATAAATGCGTCAACGGCGACTTATCGAAGGGTCGCGCGTAGGGGCCTTTGCCCGCTATGGTTCGACAAGCTCACCATGACAGCCCTTTTCACGATGTCATTGCC